>CAZKXT010000001.1:0-22586 GCA_964556965.1 uncultured Alphaproteobacteria bacterium
CCTTAATTGCTTTAGTATAAAGAACTAAAGATCTTATAGGTTTTAAAATATATTTATTTAAAAAAACTGAAAAAATTAATATTACAATCGCTATTGAAAAAACTGTTCTTAAAATAAAATTTTTTCTTTCATCTACGGCTATTAATATATCGTTAGCAATTTCTGATACAGCTATATAACCTTTAATATCGTTATTTATTTCAACATAATTTATTGTCATAACGAAAAAATTATTATTTATACTCTCGGCGATTATCAATTTTTCACTATTATTTTGTTTTGAATATTTTTCTAAATAAGTTGCAATATTAAATATTTTTTTTTTGGAAGATTCAGAATCTTGGGAAACATTCACATTTTCTATTGATCTATCAATTGATGTTTCTTCTATACTTTGACTTACTATAGAAATGTCTTCTGCTAAATCTAAAGTATCCGTGTCCGCTAATAAATTAAAGTTTAAATCATATAATTGAACGCGATCTAAATTTTGAAATAAGAATCTAGTAGAAAGCAAAAATTCTGTAATACTTTCTTTAGTAAATTCAATATCTAATCTATTAATGTGGTTTGATGTGTTACTTATAATTATAGAATGTTGATTAGATCTCTTTTCTACTAAATCAGGTTTTATTGCACTCAAATATAAATAGGTGAAAACACCTAAAACCAAAAAAACAATTAAATTAAATACTAAGAATTTTTTTAAAATTGAACTTGGGTTTAAAAAACTAAAACTCATTAACTAACATTCCACCTATATCCACTGCCATATCGAGTTTCGATCGCCGAAAAATTTTCGTCCACTTTTTTGAATTTTTTTCTTATTCTCTTAACATGACTATCGATTGTTCTGTCTTCGATTTCAGCATTTTCTTTATAAGCAATATCCATAAGCTGTGACCTTTCTTTGATAACTCCCGGTCTTTTTGCTAACTCTCTAACTATTAAAAATTCTGTAGTGGTCAGCTTCTCTGGCAAAGCCTTACCTTCCCATTCACATTCGAGTTGATCGGGATCAAGTTTTAATTTTCCGTGTTTTATTATATTTTTTGAATCCTCTGTGCTTGTAGTTTTTTTTCTTAACTGAACTCTAATTCTTTCAATTAAAACCTTAATAGAAAAACCTCCTGATTTTTTTATAAAATCGTCTGCTCCTAATTTTAGACCCAACAATTCATCAATTTCTTCGTCTTTAGAGGTAAGAAAAATAATGGGTATTGTTATCTTTTTTCGAAGTCTTTTTAACAGCTCCTCACCATCCATTCTTGGCATTTTAATATCTATAACTGCCAGATCAGGAGGATTTCTAGCAAACCCTATAAGTGCTGACTCTGCATCTATATACGTCTGAACTTGAAAACCTTCTGCCTCTAACGCCATACTTATACTGGTAAGTATATTTCTATCATCATCCACAAGCGCAATTTTATGATTCATATCTCTTTCTTCTCATTAACATTTTCTCACTATAGAAATACTAAATTGTCATAAATTGGGCAAGATTGAGATTAATTTAGTGTGCCTCTTCCCAGTTTTTTCCAATATTTGTGTCTACAGTAAGTGGTACAGAAAAATTATAAAATTCATTAGAAGACACATCTGACATTATTTTTTTGATCAATTTTGAAATTGTTTGAGAATCTTTGTCTAAAACCTCAAAAATCAGCTCATCATGTATTTGCAACATCATTTTCAAATTAGTTAAATTTTCTTTGTTAATGTGCTGAAAGATATTCATCATTGCTAAGCGCATTACATCAGCAGCGGTTCCTTGAATAGGAGCATTTATAGCTGCCCTTTCTTGAAAATTTCGTACGTTAAAATTTTTATCATTTATGCCTCTTAAATAACACCTTCTTCCAAAAACATTTGTTACATAACCATTTTTTCTACAAAAGCTCACAGTGCTTTTCATATAATCTTTAATTTCTGGAAATTTTTTAAAATATAAATCTAAAAAATCTTTAGCCTCATTATTTGAAACTAAAATTTGCTTCGCCAGACCATACTGGGATATTCCATATATGATTCCAAAATTAATTGCTTTTGCTTTTCGCCTCGTATTCTCATCAACTTTTGAAATAGGAATATTAAAAACTTGACTAGCGGTCAAAGAATGAATGTCTTCGTTATTTTTAAATGCTTTTTTTAATTCTTTGACATCTGCAATATCGGCTAAAATTCTCATTTCAATTTGATTATAATCCGAAGAAATCAGTGAACAATTATTTTCTGCTATAAATGCTTTTCTAATTTCCCTACCTTCATCATTTTTTATTGGAATATTTTGTAAATTAGGATCGCTTGAAGCAAGTCTGCCCGTTGAAGTGGCAGCAAGTAAAAAAGATGTATGAACCCTTCCTGAACTTTTATTAATGTGACCCGGAAGAGCATCAGTGTAGGTATTTTTTAGTTTAGATATTTGTCTCCAATCCAAAACTAGCTTTGGCACTTCGTGACCCTTGAATGCCAAATCTTCCAATATAGCAGCACTCGTAGCAAAACTTCCTTTTTTTGTTTTTTTAAGAGATCCTATTTTTAGTTCATTATACAAAATTTCACCAAGTTGTTTGGTAGAAGCAATGTTAAATTTTTTATTAGAAATTTTAAAAATTTTATTCTCTAATTCATTTATTTTTTTTTCAAAATTTATTGATAATTCTTTTAAAAAATTTGAATTTATTTTGATACCACAAATTTCCATCTTTGCTAAAATTTCTATCATGGGTTTTTCAAAAGATTCGTATATCTTTATAAGTTTTTCGTTAGAGATTCTTTTTTTAAAAATTTCATAGAGTCTAAAAGTAATATCCGCATCTTCCGCTGCATACTCTGTTGCAATTTTTAATGGAACTTTATCAAAAGTTACTTGCTTCTTTCCTATTCCAGCCACATCCTTAAATGTAAGAGGTTTATGTCCTAAATGAATTTCGGAAAGCGTATCCATTCCATGACGATTATTTCCTGCATCTAGAGTGTATGACATTAACATTGTGTCTTCCACTGGATTTAATTTTATTCCATTGCGCAAAAAAATTATCCAATCATATTTAATATTTTGTCCGATTTTTTTTATACTTTTATCCTCCATTATGGGTTTTATTTTTTCCAAAACTTTTTTTGTATTAAGAAAATTTTTTCCATCTACAAGTAAAGGTATATAGCAAGCTTCGTTTGGAGCCACACATAATGAAATTCCTACTAAATTTGCATTAACAGGATCTAAGGAGTTTGTTTCTGTATCAACGGCAACAATTCCTTTTTCCTCACATTTATTTAGCCAAATATCCAGCTCTTTAATTTCTTTAATTTGTACATATTTCTTTCTGTCAATTTGAGAATTTGGTTTAGTTATATTGGTTTTATCTTTATTTGGTTCTCCATAATATGCTATCGCTTGACTCAAAAGTCTATTAAATTCCATTTCTCGTAAAAAACTGTATAATTTTTCCTGAACTATATTTTTAATTTTTAAACTTTCTAAACTAATTTTTATAGGAACATTATTATCTAATGTAACTAATTTTTTGCTTAAGATGGCCTTGTCTTGATTTTCAGTAAGAGTTTGTCTTCTCTTATTTTGTTTAATTTTTTCTACGTTTTTAAGTAAATTTTCTAGGTTATTATATTGGTTTATTAATTCTGATGCAGTTTTAATTCCAATTCCAGGAACACCCGGAACATTATCTGAAGAATCTCCAGCTAATGATTGAACATCAATAACTTGATTGGGTTTAACCCCAAACTTTTCTTTAACTTCATTCAAGCCAATTTCTTTATTTTTAATTGGATCATAAAGTCTTATACCGGGTCTGACTAGCTGCATTAGATCTTTGTCTGATGAAATAATTGTTACCTTATGTCCATCTTTTATAATTTTCTCAGCATAAGTAGCGATTAAATCATCCGCTTCATAATTTAACATTTCTATTGAAGGCAAATTAAAAGCATCCACTGATTTTCTTATGTAATCAAATTGGGGAATTAAATCTTCTGGAGCCTCGGATCTGTTAGCTTTGTAATCAGGATAAATGTCATTTCTAAAATTTTTTCTAGCAGAATCAAAAACAATAGCAAAATGTGTAGGTTTGTTTTTGCTATCATCAGATCTTACTTCTTCCAACAAATCAAACAGCATTTTGCAAAAACCATTTACCGCTCCAGTTGGTAATCCATCACTTTTTCTGGATAAAGGTGGTAAAGCATAGTAGGCTCTAAAAATATAACCCGAACCATCAACTAGGTAAAAATGATCAATTTTACTTTTATTATTCATAGAATATAGTTATTTAAAGAGTAATTATAAAATATTTAAACCGAGATGAACAACAATAATGCATTACAGGTAAAAGAATTAACAAAGATTTATTCAATTAAAAAAAATCAAAACAAAACCGCACTTAATAGTCTTAGTTTAGAGGTAAAAAAAGCTGAAATTTTTGGGCTTCTTGGTCCGAATGGTGCTGGCAAAACTACCTTTATTAATATTTTAGGTGGAACAGTTCTTAAAACCTCAGGAAAAGTAAATGTGTGTGGTTTTGATTTAGATGAAAATTCCAGACAAGTAAGAGCTTGTGTAGGAATTGTTCCTCAGGAAATTCATTTAGATCCATTTTTTAATCCAAAAAAATCACTAGAATTACAAGCGGGTTTATATGGTGTAAAAAAAAATGAAAGAATTACAGAAACTATTTTAAAACTGATTTCTTTAGAAAATGAATCTAATACATACGCCAGAAATTTATCTGGAGGTATGAAAAGAAGGTTGCTTATTGGAAAAGCAATGGTTCATACACCTCCTATTTTAGTGCTTGATGAACCCACCGCTGGAGTAGATGTGGAATTAAGAAAAAAATTATGGGCAAATATATTAGAATTAAACGAGCTAGGAGTTACAATAATACTAACAACTCATAATTTGTTTGAAGCGGAAACCTTATGTGAAAGAATTGCAATTTTAAATCATGGGAAGCTTTTGGCCTTAGATACAACAAATAACTTAATTGGTAGAATAGAAACAAAAAAAGTAATTTTTAAAATAGAAAAAAATAACAAATTTGAAGATATGAGAATAAATAATATTGAATTTAAAAAAATTGATGATTCAAATATTGAGGCTACATTTAACAAAAACAAAACAAAAATTGAAGAAATTGTAAATATACTTAAGGAAAAAAATTTAAATCTGATTGATTTTACTTCAAAAGATGCAGATTTAGAAGATGTATTTATACAATTAGTAAATAATGGCTAGATTTCATTTAAAAAAGTTGTATTCTGTTGGGTATGGAAGCAATTAAAAAAATTGAAGTAAGTAAGGTGATTAAAGTTACTTTGATAACTTTACTAGGCACTTTGCTTCTTGCTATATCTGCCAAAATTCAAACTCCTCTAACTCCAGTTCCAGTAACAATGCAGACATTTGCTGTTTTGTTATTAGGAATGGCTTTTGGATATAAAATTGCTACGGCTACCGTAGTTTTATATTTAATTGAAGGAACTTTAGGTATGCCAGTTTTTGCTAAAGGAGGAGGGCTAATTTATTTTCAAGGTCCAACAAGTGGTTATTTATTTGGTTTCATAATTGGAGCATTTTTTTCAGGATATTTTAAAATTAATTCAGATCCGCTTTTAACTTTTTTAAAATTAGTTTTCTCAGTAAGCTTTATTTATATACTTGGTTTAATTTGGTTATGGATAAATTTAAATTTTTACTCAGGAAAAGAAATAAGTTTATATGGTGTTTTTCAAATTGGTGCTAAACCATTTTTAGTTATAGAAATTTACAAACTTTTAATTTTAACAGTTTTATCTACACAAATTTATAAAATAAGAAAATTTATTTAGGTGATCGTTTAGCAAGAATTCTTTGCAAAGTTCTTCTATGCATTTTTAATCTTCTCGCTGTTTCAGAAACATTTCTATTACAAAGTTCAAACACTCTATGGATATGTTCCCATTTCACCCGATCCGCTGACATAGGATTTTCGGGAGGAACAGCTTTGGAATTGGGGTGGGCCAAAAGTGCTTTTGCAATATCATCGGCATCTGTGGGTTTTGAAATGTAATCGATTGCGCCAGCTTTAATTGCTTCTACCGTTGTTGGAATATTTCCATACCCCGTTAACATAATTATTCTGCTTTCCTTTTTTAATTTTTGCATCTCTTTTACTACGTCTAAACCACTGCCATCCTGAAGACGTAAATCTACCACCGCAAAAGAGGGAGTCGAGATCTTTAGCTTTATTATTGCCGATTTTACACTCTCAGCTTGAGTAACTTCAAAACCCTTTTTTTCCATAGCTCTAGCAAGCCTTTCTCTCAAAGGAGCATCGTCATCTACAATAAGAAGGTTTTTCTCCTTAAAATCAGCTATTTCAAGGCTTTTTTCGGTCAGTTTTTGAATCATATTTTTTTAAATCTCTTCTCTAACATTCATTCAGTCACTCATCAAAAATTTTCAACAGAGCAAACTATCACAACAAATTAATGCTTTACATTACTACTTATTGCTATAAAAGCGAAATTAATAAGTTTTTTTTTAGTTTTTTATTTAACTAAAAGGGGATAGATGAGATGCAAAAATTTAGTTCTGTTGACGAGTTGGTTAGAAATATTCAACCAGTAGATCCAGTTTATTGCATAAGACCTAATTCAATTAAAACAGCATGTAGCTGGTTCAAAAAAAATTTTCCTGGAAAAATTTTATACGCAGTTAAAACCAATCCACATGAAAAAATACTCAAATATATTGTAGAAAGTGGAATTGAAAAATTTGATGTTGCTTCAATTAACGAAATAAAATTAATCAAAAAAATTTATCCTAAAGCTCATGCCTACTATATGAATACAATTAAAAGCCGTGAGCATATAAAAGAAGCATATTTTAATTATAACATAAGAGATTTTGCTTTTGATTCAAAAGATGAACTGCAAAAAATTATTGAAGCGACTGACAACGCTAAAGATCTAACTTTATATTTAAGAGTTTGCATATCGAATGAACATGCTGAAATAGACTTATCTCAAAAATTTGGTGCACTTCCTAGTGAGGCATTGGGATTATTAAGACTTTCCAAAGCTTATGCTTCGAAAGTTGGTTTAAGTTTTCATGTGGGATCACAATGTATGCATCCTATTTCGTATGCTAAAGGAATTAGAGACTTAGGAAATATAATTAAAAAAACAAAAATAATTCCAGACTTCATAAATGTTGGGGGAGGTTTTCCATCAGTTTATCCTGATTTGAATCCATTGCCTCTTGAAAACTATGTGAACGAAATTAAAAAAGCCTTTGATGATTTAAAATTAGAAAACAAACCTGGGTTAATGTGCGAACCTGGAAGGGCTCTTGTTGCTGAAAGCGGATCTTCAGTAGTAAAAATTGTTCTTAGAAAAAAACAAAAACTTTATATTAATGACGGTACGTATGGAAGTTTATTTGATGCGGGTGTTCCAAATTTTGTGCTTCCTACGAGAATGATATCTAATGGAAGAATTACTTCAAAAAAATTAACATCTTACAGCTTATATGGACCGACATGCGATAGTATAGACTATATGAAAGGTCCTTTTGTTTTACCAAATAATCTAAAAGAGGGGGATTACTTGGAGATGGGACAGTTGGGAGCTTATTCATTAACCTTCAGAACAAAGTTTAATGGATTCTATTCTGATAAAATTCTGGAAGTGCAGGATAAGCCTATAATGTCAATGTACGAAAAGGACAGCTCATCTCGTTACCTTGTTGCTTAAATGAATAACCCAAAAAATTCTAAGTTGGGTCATAATAAAAAGACTTTTCTAGAAAAACCAGTTGAGCATATTGATATTACATCTTTTGATTCAAGAAAAATTATAGAATCAATGGATAAAATGTCATTTACGTCCAGAGATACTGCTAAGGCATCAGGAATTTTTAATAAAATGTTATCGGATAAAAACTGCACTATTTTTTTAACACTGGCAGGCTCAACATCTGCTGCAGGATGTATGAAAATATACTCCGACATGATTAAGTATAATATGATTGATGTTGTGGTTGCTACTGGAGCCTCAATTATTGATATGGATTTTTTTGAAGCATTAGGTTTTAAACACTATCAAGGATCACAATTTGAAGATGATAATCAATTAAGAGAAAATTATATCGATAGGATATATGATACTTATATAGACGAAGAACAACTTCAGGCCTGCGATAAAATTATTTGTGATATAGCTGATAATTTAGAACCAAAACCCTACACATCAAGAGAGTTTATTAGAGAAATAGGAAAATACTTAAAAACTAATGCAAAAAAAAGAGGCTCTTTAATTGAGACTGCGTATGACAATAATGTTCCTATATTCTGTCCTGCTTTTACAGATTCAAGCGCTGGATTTGGGCTAGTAATGCATCAAGAAAAAAGCCCAAAAAAGTGTATTACCATTGATTCTGTAAGAGAATTTAGAGAGTTAACTGAAATAAAAATAAAATCAAAATCTTCAGGACTGTTTATGATTGGTGGTGGCGTTCCAAAAAATTTTGTACAAGACACTGTTATATGTGCAGAACTTTTGGGTAAGGATGTCGACATGCATAAATATGCGGTACAAATCACTGTTGCGGATGCCAGAGACGGCGCATGCAGTAGTTCTACTCTGAAAGAGGCAAGTTCTTGGGGAAAAGTAAATACGTCAATGGAACAAATGGTTTTTGCAGAAGCTACCAGCGTTCTTCCTTTAATAGCCAGTGATGCATATCATCGCAACTTATGGAAAGAAAGACATCGTAAAAGTTTTTCAAAAATATTTGGTTAAACATTGAAATATCTTTCAAACAAACAAGGATTTCTTGGTACTGACAATAAAGTTAAGGGTAAAGAAAAAGTCGTCATCGTACCTTTTGGACTTGAGAAAACTGTGAGTTATGGAGGTGGCACTAGCAAAGGCCCAAAAGAAATAATTAAAGCTTCCCACCAAGTGGAGCTATTTGATGAGGATTTAAAAAAAGAACCCCATCAATATATTGGAATAAAAACTTTAGATTATTTTCCAATTAAAAAAAATATTGTGGATGCCCTTAAACAAATTGAAAATATCAACAAAAATCTACTAGATCAAAAAAAATTTCCGTTAGTTTTGGGAGGTGAGCATTCTTTAACACCTGGAGCTGTTAGACCTTTTGTAAAAAAATTTGGTAAAATCTGCTTATTGCATTTTGATGCTCATGCTGATTTGAGAAATAGTTATAATGGAAATAAATTTTCTCACGCATCTGCAATTAGAAGATGTTTGGATAACCCTAATATAAATGTAATATCTTTTGGTATAAGAAATATTTCTACAAGTGAAATTCCTTTTCTAAATAAAAACAAAAAAAGAATAAATATATTTTGGGCAAAAGACAAGTCTAATTGGAATTTAAATAAATTTAAAAAAATGATTAAAGGTAAAAAGGTATATCTAACCTTCGACGTAGATGGTTTTGATTTAAGCTTAATGCCAGCCACAGGAACTCCTGAACCTGGAGGTTTGTTTTGGGATGAAACAATTAAAATTATTAAAATCGCTTCACAATTTTCTCAAATCGTTGGGGGAGATATAAATGAATTATCTCCTATTAAAGGTTTTGACTCATATAATTTTTTGGTTGCAAAATTAGCTTATAAAATTATTTCTTATGCTTTTGAATTTAAAAAAAATTTAAATAGAAAGTAAATCTTTTGTACTCCATTTTACAATAACCATAGCTCCCTTTGTTTTGGAATACCTAGAAAATTTTACAGTAGCTTTCATCCTTTCAAGAAGAGTTTTTCCAATAAAAGTTCCGAGTCCTAATCCTGATTTGGAATTAATTATTTTATTTTCTGAACGTATATATGGTTCACCCAAAACGTTAAAAATATCTTCGGAAAATCCTGGCCCATCATCACATATTTTTATTTCGGTAATTTTTTCATTACTTTCTAGAATGATATCCACAAATGAATTGCTGTACTTAACTGCATTACCAATAAAATTTCTTAAACCATAAGTTATCTCTAATGTTCTTTGAACTTTAGGATTAAGTTCATTGTTTTCAACGATTAAGGATAATTTTTTTTCCGAAATTTCTCTAAAAGATCCTACAATTCCATTTAGCAAATCGTTGATTTTTACGTTGCTTAAAAAATTATCCTCTTCAAGTTTATCCTGTGAAATATTTTTTAAAATTTCAGAACATCTTCTCGTTTCAGATAAAAGTAAATTTATATCTTTGGAATATTTTGGATTGTCACCTATTTCTTTTTGAAGTTCTTTGGTAATAACTGCAATAGTAGATAAAGGCGTACCTAGAGAGTGTGCGGCTGCAGCAGCTCTTTCACCTATTGATTCAAGTTCATGCTCTTTAGCTAAAATTAATTCAAGTTTATTTAAGGCTTCAGTTCTCTTTCTTGATTCTGATCCAAACCTAGCTCCAAAATACGTTAAAAAAACTAGTCCCACAATAACAGCCGTTGGAATGGCATATAAATAATAGTTTGGTACATGAAAATGTAAATCACCCGTATGAGGTAGTGGATAGTGATCAATGGTTATTATAACTAAGGCCAGTATTGTAATAATAGACAAATTGATAGTACTTCTTAATGTTAAAAAAGTGGATGAAACGATTGCAGGAATAATTAATAAAATCGTAAATGGATTTGTAATCCCACCAGTTAAATACAACAAAATAGCCAGTTGCAAAAGATCATAAAATAAAAAAATAGTAGATGTATAATTGTCTAGTTGTTTCTCTTTAATTTTAAATTTTAAGTAAAAATTAGATAAAACGCCAATAGCTATAATTGACAAACATAGCAAAAGCTCCAATTTAAAGTTAAATATAAATTTTACTAAAACGATAGCAAAAAATTGACCTGATAATGCGATCCATCTTAATATTAGGAGAGTTTCTTTATCTAGTTTTGTACTATCTTTTGAAGTAAAGGTTTCTGAAAATTTCATCCAGAAATCATATATCTAAATTTGACACTTCTAAAGCATTGTTAATAATAAATTCTTTCCTTGGGGCCACATCATTGCCCATTAAAATTTTAATAATTTCTTGATCTTTTTTAGATTTTTCCTTGAGAGAATTGGTATACTGAACCTGCAGCAAAGTTCTAGTTTCTGGATTTAAAGTAGTTTTCCACAATTCTTCGGGATTCATTTCTCCAAGACCTTTGAATCTTTGTAAATTCATTTTGGATCTTTCCTCTCTTATAAAATGAGATATTTGACTTTGGTTTTTAGGTAGTTTTTTTTCTGCTGTTTCAAGAATAAATTTATCCAAAGCTTTTTCATCTTTAATGTAGTTTGATTTTTGCCCTTTGGTAATCTTATACAAAGGAGGTTGGGCTAAATAAATATGTCCTTTTTCTATTAATTGATTAAAAGGATGGTTATTAAAAAATGTTAAAAGAAGAGATCTGATATGAGATCCATCAACATCAGCATCGGTCATAATTATAATTTTATCATAGCGTAAATCGTCTATATTAAAACTTTTTGAACCAGTACCTAAGGCATTTATTAAGGTAACAATTTCATTTGAAGACATCATTTTTGAAAAAACTTTATTTTGGATATCTTCTTTTGATCCGTTTCGAGAAGATCCGTTTGCATCTGTAAAAGTGTTCAAAATTTTTCCTCTTAACGGCAAAACTGCTTGAAATTCTCTGTTTCGTCCTTGTTTTGCTGATCCGCCCGCAGAATCTCCCTCAACTATAAATAATTCAGTATTTTCTTTAGTTGACAATTGGCAGTCAGCCAATTTTCCAGGCAAACCTGATAATTCCAAAGATCCTTTTCGTCTTACATTTTCTCTGGCTTTTCTTGCCACATCTCGAGCTATCGCTGCTTTTATTACTTTTTCTAAAACTATCCTTGATACTCCAGGATTTTGATCAAACCAGACTGAAAATTTTTCATTTAAAATACTTTCAACTATAATTCTAACTTCTGATGAAACTAACTTGTCCTTTGTTTGTGATGAAAATTTAGGATCGGGCATTTTGATTGAAAGAATTCCAGTAAGTCCTTCTCTTATATCTTCTCCTGAAATTGTAACCTTGCTTTTTTTAAGCAAATTACTATTTGATGCGTATTTGTTTATAGTTCTAGTTAAAGCGCTTCTAAATCCTAATAAATGAGTACCTCCGTCTTTTTGATAAATATTATTTGTAAAAGCCATTACGTCTTCTGAATAGGCAGAATTCCACTGTATTGAACATTCTATTGAAACATTATTTTTATTTCCTTGTATATAAATGGGTTTTCTAAAAATTTCTTTACCAGATTTTGTGACCAGCTTTTCTCTATTTTTATCCTTATTTCCTACAAATTCTATAATTCCTCCATCATATTTATTATTAAATTCTTTTATCTTTGATCCGCTTTTATCTATAAGTACAAGATTTACACCTTTGTTAAGGTAAGCTAATTCCTGCATTCTTTTTTGAATAATTTGTGCACTAAATTTAGTAGCTGAAAAAACATCTTTTGATGGAATAAATCGAATGGATGTTCCTTTTTTGTTAGTTTTTCCTTTTTTGGACAAAGGTTTAATAGCTTTTCCGTTTTCGAATTCTATAAAGTATTCTTTGCCATCCCTAAATATTGTTAATTCTAATTTTTCAGATAAAGCATTTACAACAGAAACTCCTACGCCATGCAAACCTCCAGAAACTTTATAGGAATCATGATCAAATTTTCCACCCGCATGTAGCTGTGTCATAATTACTTCGGCAGCTGAAACTTTTTCGCCCTTATGAAGATCTACTGGAATACCTCTGCCATCGTCTTCAACTAAAATAGAGCCATCCTTATTCATAACAACTCTTATAGTTTTGCAGTACCCCGCTAGAGCTTCGTCGATTGAATTATCAACAACCTCAAAAACCATATGATGCAAGCCTGTGCCATCATCGGTATCACCAATATACATCCCGGGTCGTTTTCTTACTGCGTCTAAACCCTTTAGAACTTTAATAGAATCTGCACTATACGTGTTTGCCATTTAATTTAATGCTTTTTTATTTAATTTGAAAATCAGTATTGTATCATTTTTTTACTCTTTTAAAAAACGACTCAATGTCCATCACTTAAATCAGCATTGATTTACATAACTGAAATGGTGAAAAATATATTTTTAAACTAATTTAAGAAATAATACTGAAAACCTTAAATTTTCATTGGCATAATTATAAAAAAAGTATCTAGATCTTTAGGATCTCGCATTATAACAGGAGAGCCAGGATCATTTAGTGCAAAAATAACTTTTTCGCCTTCGATTTGATTAGCTGCTTCAATTAAATAACTTGAGTTAAAACTTATACTCATGTCCTCAGAGTTAAAATTTGATTTAAGAATTTCAGTTCCATCTCCACTATTAAGATTGTTTACGGATAATTTTAAACTTGTTTTTGATAAATCAAATTTGACACCCTCTTTACGATCAGATGAAACAGCCACGACTCTATCCACGCAAGTAACAAAATCCTTTACACTAATTTCCAGCATCTTATTATTTTTTTTTGGTATTACTTGAGTATAATCAGGAAATTTTCCATCAATTACTTTTGATATAAGAAGACAGTCTTGAAAATTAAATTTTATTTTTGTTTTATTATTAGATATTTTAATCTCTTCATCTCTCCCGACTAGAAGAGATGATAGCTGAAAAATAGTCTTTTTAGGGAGAATAATGGGTTCAAAATTAATATCTTTATCTAGCTTTATTTTTGAGACTGACATTCTGTGACTGTCAGTCGCAACAGCAATCAAATATATTTGATTATTTGTTTTTACTTTATGCAAATAAATACCATTTAGATAATGTCGAGTTTCATCATTGGAAATTGCAATTTTTGACTTATTAATTAATTTTAAAAGTAATTTAGAATTAATAGAAAATGAATTCACTTCTGTTTCCTCCTGTGCAAAAGGAAAATCTGAAGAAGGTAAACATAATAGATTAAATTTAGAATTTTCAGATTTTAATTCTAGCTTGTTTTCAGAAATTAAACTTAAATTTATTTTTGAACCTGAAGAACATTTTCTTATTATTTCATAGAATATACTGGCTGAAATTGTGGTAGATCCGTTTTTTGTTATATTTAAATCTCTTATTTCCTCTACAAAAATTAAGTCTAAGTCCGTAGAAGTAAATTTAATACTTTTATCCTGAGCTTCGATCAAAACATTCGAAAGTATTGGTAATGTGCTTTTTTTTTCAATTATGCCTTGGATGTGACTTAAGGTATTAAGCAATTTATCCCTGTCTAAAACAACTTCCATCTAGGATACCTTGAATAACTGATTTTTGATCTGTTCTATATCGTGAACATAAGTTTTTTCTTCGCCCATTAATTTTTCAACAGTTTTTACGGCATGTATGACTGTGGTATGATCTCTATTAGAAAAATTTCTACCTATATCTGGCAAAGATTTTGTGGTGTGTTTTTTTGATAGATACATAGCAATATGTCTAGGTCGCACCAATGATCTAGATCTTCTTGGTGAGAGCATTTCTTTTAAACTTATTTTAAAATAAGAAGCGACAACTGATTGTATTGTTTCAATGTTAATCTGTTTATTGTTACTATTTATTATATCTTTTAAAACTAATTTACACTCCGATACACTAGGAGCTTTGTTATAAATCCTACCAAAAGCTAAAATTCGATTTAGCGCTCCTATTGTCTCTCGAATATTTACTCTCATTTCGGAAGCTAAAAAACTCAACACATCATCTGACAACTCAATAGAATCCTTAAATTTTTCTCTATTTTCCTGATACTTAAATTTTAAAATTTGTAACCTTAAATCAAAATTAGAGCTTTGTATGTCAACCACAAGACCGCCTGATAGTCTCGATTTAATTCTATCTTGAATTCTGTCTAAACTACTAGGAGATCTGTCTGATGAAATTAATATTTTAGCACCTTTGTCTATAAGAGCATTAAATGTATGAAAAAATTCCTCTTGCATAACCTCTTTGCCGCGAACAAATTGTATATCATCAATAATAAAAACATCGGCTCTCCTAAAAAAATCTTTAAATTTTACCATTTCATTATTTTTAATTGATTTAATGAAATAATACATAAATCTTTCTGCGGAAATAAACATAATCTGATATTTTTCTCTCAGTTCTAAACCAACAGCGTTTAACAAGTGTGTTTTTCCCATACCAACACCGCCATAAATAAATAATGGATTATATTGAACGCCACTACTATCGCAAAATTTCTTGGCAGTTGAAAATGCCAATTTATTACTTTCACCAACTATAAAATTTTTGAAGCTTTGTTTTTCATCAAGTCTGTTGTAGTTTAAAATTGATTCTTCAATATTTCTAATTTTATTAGATTCTTCGAAAGAATTTCTGACATAATTTTGATTTGAATTTTTTTTATTATATTTTTTTTCAATAACTTCTTCGATTTCAAACTCAATTCTTTCTATTGTTTTTTTATCTTGTTTTATAATATCAAGAATTTTATCTGCATACCTGGAAACAACCCAATCCCTCATAAATCGAGTTGGAACGGTTAAAACTACATAATGATTATATTCTTGTTTAAGCTGAATATTTTTGATCCAGCTATCAAATATTTCTTTCCCAAATATTTTTTCTAGTTTTGATAAAATGGTTTCCCAGCTAATTATATTCTCAGCTAAAGTAGATTCGTTTACTGGGGTTAAAGCTTTTTTTTCCATTTAGAAATTTAATTTTAAGAAACTACTTTGTAATTTTTTTTTTTTACTAAGGCAATGTTTAATTAGGTTGTATTGAAAAAAAAAATAAATTAAATTTTTAAGTGAAATTTTTTTTTCATCGAGGGTTGTATAAAAAAAAAATTATTCAACCTCAGAATATAAATAACTAGATTTAGATTTTTTTTATAAAATTTCTTTTATTTAGTTAATTACTTTAAGTTGAATCGCGTTTAAATTTTATTTATTTGAGTTGTAATTCGCGAAACTAATCTCGATGCTTTTGAAAAACTGATAGTTCCAGTTTTAGAAACGCGCATAAGTTGAGAATTTACCTTTGGAAGAAGAGCTTGTGCTTCTTTTTTCTTTTTTGATTGAATTAATGTTCTTATCTCTTTTACTAAAGTTCTATATTTGTTTTTTCTAGATCTATTAACCAAGGTTTGCTTTGCAACCCTTCTTAATCTCTTTTTAGCTGATTTCGAATTTGGCATAAATTTTGGAAACTTATAGCTTTGATAGATTTAGATAGCAATAATTATTTTAAATAATTGAGGCATATACACACTTTCTATAATTGATATACTATTTAAGCTCAATGAATGACTATATGGAAAAAAATTATAATAAAAGGGAATTTGTAAAACAGGTTTTCAATAATGTTGCTACAAAATACGACTTAATGAATGACTTAATGTCATTTGGGACACATAGATACTGGAAAAGAGACTTGATTAATTGGCTTTATCCCGAAAGAAATACCCGCTTACTTGATGCTGCCTGTGGCACTGGGGATATTGCAAAAATTTACTTGGAAAGGATAAAAAATAATGGAAACGTCATTTGTTTAGACAACAATATTAAAATGATAAATGAAGGGAAAAAAAAATTTAAGAAAGTAAAAAATATTAGATGGGTAAAAGCCAACACAGAAAAACTGCCTTTTAAAAATGATACCTTCGACTACTATACTATAAGTTTTGGTATTAGAAATGTTTCCAATATTAACAAATCTCTTAAGGAAGCTTTTAGGGTATTAAAATGTGGTGGAAGATTTATGTGTCTCGAATTTTCAAAGATCGAAAATCAACATTTTAATAAAATTTATCAAAACTATTCAAAATTTTTACCTGGTTTAGGAAAACTCATAACTGGAAGTGAAAAATCTTATAATTATTTAGTAGATAGTATTAACCAATTCCACTCTCAAGCTGAACTTGTGGAAATTATTAAAAAAAATGGTTTCGATCTTGTTAAATATCGCAACTTGTCAGGTGGTATTGCCGCAATACATTCAGGTTGGAAAATATAAATATGTTTAAAAGACTTTATATGCTTATTAAAATAGGTAGGAAGCTGGCTACTTCTGGAGTAATAAATTCTATTTATAAAATCTACAACCCTCCAATCATAATTAAAATATTTTTTAGTATCCTGGGTTTGGGAAAAAAAAATAATTTCAATTCTAATTTGGATTCGAGTGGAGAACAACTTTGTAAGGCGCTACAAGAAATGGGGACGACTTTTATAAAATTAGGTCAATTTTTAGCTACTAGACCAGACATTATTGGTGAAAGCTTAGCAAATGATCTGGAAAAGCTTCAGGATAAACTTCCTCCATTCAATTCTGAAAAAGCAAAAAGCATACTTAAAGAAGAACTGGGCAATGATAATTATAATAAGATTGAAAATTTTTCTTCTCCAGTTGCTGCGGCATCAATTGCCCAAGTTCATTTTGCAGACATAATGGAAAATAATAAAAAAAAAACCGTAGCCATTAAAATATTAAGACCTGAAATTGAAAAAATTTTTAATGAAGAGCTCGATGCACTTATGTTGCTAGCTTATTTTTTGGAAACCGTTATAAAAAAAACAAAAAGATTGAAGTTGGTAGAAACGGTATTTTTACTTAAGGAAATTACAAATATAGAAATGGATTTGCGTTTTGAGGCAGCTGCAGCAAATGAATTATATGAAAATACCAAAAATGATATCGGTTTTAAGGTGCCAAAAATTTATTGGAATTTTACGTGTAAAAAAATACTGTGCCTAGATAAAATTGAAGGCACTTCCATCAGACAAATACACGATTTAAAAAGTAAAAACATAGACCTGGAAAAACTTTCAAGAAATATAATTCAACATTTTTTAAAACAAGCAATAAGAGATGGTTTTTTTCATGCCGATATGCACCAAGGCAACTTATTTGTGAACGAAATGGGCGATATTGTGCCTGTGGATTTTGGTATTATGGGTAGACTAGATAAGAATAATAGAAAATATTTGGCTGAAATTTTATATGGATTCATTGTAAGAGATTATAAAAAAGTTGCAGATGTGCATTTTATTGCAGGTTTGGTTCCCAAAAACGCTTCACGTGATGATTTTGCACAAGCATTACGTTCCATAGGGGAACCTATATTTGGACAATCTGTAAAAAATATTTCTGGAAGCAAATTATTATCACAATTATTTGAGATCACAGAAAAATTTAATATGGAAACTCAGACCCAGCTTTTACTTTTACAAAAAACTATGGTTGTTGTGGAAGGAGTTGCTAGAAAAATTAACCCAAATACAAATATATGGGAAGTTTCGAGACCAATACTTGAGAATTGGTTAAAAGAGATAAAAGACCCAATAAATAAAATAAGTGAAACAGTAACTCAATCTTCAGAAGTATTTAAAAAATTGCCTAATTTTCCAGAATTTATTGAAAGAGCAAATGATGCGATTACACTAATTGCTGAAGGCAAACTAAACATAACTAATAGAAATCTTGATGCTTTTAGAGAAGAAAAAATCAAATTAAAACTCTTTAGAAACAATTTGGTCGGTCTTTTTTTAGTACTTGTAATTTTTATATTAATAGTATTCAAATAAAACTATATGGAACTTAAACAAAAAAAAATTCTGCTTATAATAGGAGGAGGAATTTCTTCTTATAAAGCATTAGATCTTATAAGGTTGCTAAAAAAAAACCAGGCAGTTATAAAAACTATATTAACACCGAATGGAAAAAAATTTGTTACTGAACTTTCTATTTCTTCCATATCTGAAGAAAAAGTTTACTCGGATCTATTTAGTTCAAATGATCAAGGTAAAATGAATCATATATTCTTAGCAAGATGGTGTGATATAATTCTATACTTGCCAACTACAGCAAATACTATTTCTAGATTGGCATACGGTAAAGCAGATGATCTTGCATTAACCACCATACTAGCTTCAACAAAACAAACCATATTAGTTCCAGCAATGAATACAAAAATGTGGCTAAATAAATTTACACAAAACAACTTTAGAAGATTATTAGAGAACGGTTTTTTAAATATAGGTCCAGTTGAAGGAAGTTTAGCGTGCGGTGAAGAAGGTGAAGGAAGAATGTCTAATCCTAAAGATATTGTAGAATATCTTAAAAATTATTTTTCATATAAAGACGTAGTAAAAAAACTAAAGCTTAGAGCTTTAGTCACAGCAGGACCAACAAGAGAATATATTGATCCTGTGAGGTTTATAAGTAACGAATCAAGTGGAAAGCAGGGTTATGAAATAGCAAGCTCTTTGGCAAACATGGGTGTTGAAACCACATTAATATCTGGACCAACCAATTTGCATAAACCATATGATGTGAAACTTGTGCAAGTGATGAGTGGAAAAGAAATGTTGATAGAAACTCAAAAACATTTACCAGTAGATATTGCTGTGTGTTCAGCAGCAGTTTCTGACTATGTTCCTATAAATTATTCTAAAAAAAAGATGAAAAAAAAACAAAATGAAAATTTAAATCTTAAAAAAAATGAAGATATTTTAGAGTTTTTATCAAAAAATAACTTCCAACGTCCCAAATTAGTGGTTGGATTTTCTGCAGAAACAGAAAAGCTAATTGAAAATTCTATACAAAAAAAAGATAATAAAAATTGCGACTGGATTATAGGAAATAATATTTCAAATAAAACAATTGGTTTTAATTCAGATTTTAATTCGGTTTCTATAATTAATCATAAAAATGAAATTGAAAATATAGAAAAAAATTCTAAAAAATATATTGCAAATATAATTTCAAAAAGAATTATAGATCATTTTGCAAAAAAAAATATTCATGGTAAAAGTATTAATTAAGAAATTAGATAAAGACTTAGAATTACCAAAATACAAAACTATAGGTTCTTCGGGTTTAGATTTAAAAGCATCTATAAAAAAAATAGTTAACATAAAACCTAAAGAAAAAGAAATTATTCCAACAGGAATCAGTGTTGCTATACCTATTGAATATGAAATTCAAATCAGACCAAGATCTGGTCTTTCAGCAAAAAATAATATTTCTGTCCTAAATACTCCAGGAACAATAGATGCAGACTATAGAGGGGAAATCAAAGTTATTTTAATTAATCTCGGAAATGAAGATTTTCAAGTAAAACGAGGAGATAGAATTGCACAAATGATTCTTTGCCCAGTTGCTAAAGTAGAATTTGAGGAAGTAGAAAATCTTCCAAAATCAGTTAGAGGTCAGGGAGGATTTGGCTCTACTGGTATTTGACTTATTCTTCTCATGAATTCAAAATATGATAAAAATTTAGAACGCTATTCCAGACAAATTATTTTAAAAAAATTTGGAGTCTTGGGCCAAAATAAGCTAAAAAAATCTAATGTGATGATTGTTGGGGCTGGCGGATTGGGCTCACCAGCTGCAATTTATCTTGCTGGTATGGGTATTGGAGAAATCGGTATAATTGATAACGACAAGGTTCAAATTTCCAATATTCATAGACAAATATTATTTGATGAAACTAATATTAAAAAAAACAAAGCCAAAATAGCAAAAACAAAGCTAAAAAACATAAATTCATTTATCAAAATAAATTCTTATTCTAAAAAACTAAATGAAAAAAATATTAGTAATATTTTAAAAAATTATAAATTGATATTAGATTCATCTGATAATTTTAAAACTAAACTCTTGTTAAGTGACTTTTGCAAAAAAAACAAAAAGATATTAATTACAGGTGCTGTAAGTAAGTTTAACGGTCATATATTCACTTTCAATTTCAATAAAAAAAATTCTCCATGTTTAAGATGTTTTATGCCTCAATCACCAGGTTTTGACACAAGTTGTGAGGCCGAAGGTGTAGTTTCAACAATTTGTGGAATCGTTGGAAGTTCAATGGCCAATGAAGCTATAAAAGAGATATTAAACATAGGTGATAGTTTATGTGGCTATGTATTAATAATAGATGCTTTGTCGATGGAATTTAAAAAAGTAAAATTAAATAAAAAAAATAAATGCAATGCAAACTCCTGTTTATAAAATAACAAAATTCAGTTTTTTATTTTTTATTTTTTGCATATTTAGCTTAAGTTCAATTGCTATATCCTATTCTTCAGATGTTGATAAAATATTTCTATCTTTAAGAAATAAAACCGTAAATTTAAGACAAGGACCTTCTTTTGATTATCCCATAAAATTAGTTTATAAAAAAAAATTTCTCCCTGTTGAACTGATAGACAAATCTGGTCCATGGAGAAAAATTAAAGATATTGAAAATAATGTTGGATGGATACATATTGCTCTATTATCAAAGAAAAAAACGGCAATAACTATAGAAGACAACATAATTTTGAATAGCAGAGCATCAATATACTCTGAACCGAAAGCCATTATTAAAAAAGGAAGATTGGTTTTTGTAAAAAGATGCAAAAATCTTTGGTGCAAAATTCAGACGGGTAAGTTCTATGGATGGATTCCTAAAAACACTCTATGGGGAAAAATTAAATAAATTGAGATGATAATGTTTTGTTATCTTTTTATTTCTTCTTCAAATACTCTAACATTGTATTAACATCGCTTACCTTGAATGGATCACCATCAGCACTTTCGCTATTTTTTCCATCTTCAACGAAGATTTTAACAACTTCGCCATTATCGATAAATGCAGAATATCTCCATGATCTCATACCAAAACCTTGTTTGGGTTTGTTAACTAACATGTCCATTCCTTTTGTAAATTTTCCTTCTCCATCTCCGATTGGTTTTACTTTAGATATTTTTTGATCTCTAAACCAGGCATTCATTACGAATGAATCGTTTACTGATAAACAATAAACCTCGTCTACATATTTCTTTAGCTCTTGATATTTCTCTTCATACCCAGGAACTTGTTGTGAAGAACAAGTTGGTGTATACGCTCCGGGCAATGAAAATAGAACAATTTTTTTTCCTTTAAACAAATCATCAGAAGTAACATCTATCCATTTTCCACCAATGGCACAGCCGCCACCCAATGACTGATTATCACCTGTTCTAGTTCTAAATGTTACTTGGGGTACCTTCATTTTGCAATTAATATATGTAATATAATATATTTTTCAAGTATAAATTTATTTTATGATAAAAAAAAATAGTTTCAAATATGAAGAATTAATTGAATGTGCCAATGGAAAATTATTCGGTCCTGACAATGCTAAACTTCCATCTCCCCCCATGTTGATGTTTGATAGAATCACAAACATTGAAGAAAATAAAGGAATTTTTAAAAAAGGAACGATTCAAGCAGAACTTGATATAAAAGAAAAAATGTGGTTTTTTGATTGTCATTTTAAAGAAGATCCGGTTATGCCAGGATGTCTTGGTTTAGATGCTATGTGGCAATTAGTTGGTTTTTTTCTTGGCTGGATAGGTGAGCCAGGAAAAGGTAGAGCTCTTGGGGTAGGTAGTGTGAAATTTACAGGTGAAGTGCTAAAAAATGTCAAAATTGCAAGGTATCAGATAGACATGAAACGAGTATTAAAAAAAGAAGGGGCTGTTGTGGGTTTGGCTGATGGAATATTATATGCAGATGATAAAGCAATTTATG
>CAZKXT010000002.1:0-17668 GCA_964556965.1 uncultured Alphaproteobacteria bacterium
GGACTCCAAAAATGAAATATGATGGATGCTAAGGTTATCAAAACCAATACAATTGCTACGAACACTTATCTAAAATCCTCTATAAATTTTTATTAAAATTTAGTGACATATTTTTACAACTTTTTCATTTTTATAACAATATTTTAACCTGGACAGCGTTCTTGGTAAGGTTGAATTGTTTAGGAAAATTAATTCATTTCCTGTGGCAACTTGATGCAGTTTTAAAATTCAGCTGAGATTCAAGTAATGGTTTACTATGGTAATAGCAGCTAAGGCGGCTGTCTCTGCTCTTAATATATTTTTTGCCAAAGTTATTGAATTAGTTTGATGTAAACCAATTAGTAATTTTCTTTCTGATTCTGAAAAATCACCTTCAGGCCCAATCAGAATGCAAATAGGTCCTTGAATTTTTTTTGATAAAATGTTTTTTAAATTATTTTTATTGGAGTTAATATCACAAAAAATTAGACATCCATCTTTTGGAAACTGAGATAAAAAAAATTTTAGTGTTTCTATTTTTATAATTTCTGGAACTGAAATACGATTAGATTGTTCGCTGGCTTCTACAATAATTTTTTTAATTCTCTCAATATTAATTTCTTTTACCATTGACCTTTCGCATAAAATAGGAAGAAATTTTTGAATACCTAATTCCGTTCCTTTTTGAATTATAAAATTTAATGAATTTTGTTTTATTGGAGAAAACGCCAACCAAATATTTTTTTCATTTTCCTTATCTTTTGTTTTTTCTAATACTCTTATTTTGGCTCCATCTTTTTCATAACTTTCTATGACTGCATTCCACTCTCCTAGAGAATTAAAAACTGACAGATTGTCTCCTGTTTTCAGTCTCATCACATCTTTTACATAGTGTGTTTGATCTTTGGTAATATATGATACTAATTCACTTTGAATTTTATTTGAAAAATATAATCGTACTTTTGAAGACATGAAAAAAAAATTCCTAATATCCTTGTTAATGATCTTATTTTCTTTTAACTATAATACTTTTGCAAAAACTATGAAAGATTTACCTTATCATCATTTGCCAGATGGAACTTTTAGAAATCCTGAGGGTTCTCCTAAAATAGAAGATTTTGGCTTCAATTGGAGTTACAAGGTATTCAACAAAGAAAAAAAGGAAATTAATATTAATGTTCCGCCAGATCATGTCATAAACAAAAAAAAAGTTTTAGAAAATCTTAAAAAATATAAAAATAGCGATTATGTGGCCTGGATAGGACATGCCACATTTTTAATTAAACTTGGAAAAACTACTATCATTACCGATCCTGTTTTTGAAAAAAATATGGGACCTCTAATCTTTGGTCCCAAAAGATATGTGGACCCCGCAATTAATCTTAAAGAAATACCAGAAGTAAATTTATTTTTATTAACACACAATCATTATGATCACTTAAGTACTAGAACGATAAAAAGATTCCCTTACAAAAAAGCCAAAATTTTAACTCCGCTCAAACTTGGAAAATATTTTACAAGGAATGGTTTTTCAGATGTGAAAGAAATGGATTGGTATGACGAAATAAAAGTAAACAATTTAAAAATTACATTACTTCCTGCGGTACATTGGTCTAAGAGAAGCCTATGGGACACAAATAAAACTCTGTGGGGTAATTTTTTAATCGAATACAAAGATAAAAAAATATTTTTTGGTTGTGATACTGGTTATGGAAATATTTACAAAAAACTTGGACAAAAATACGGGCCTATTGATTTAACTCTTATTAATATAGGAGCCTATAATTTTTACCCTATGGCGCCAAGAAAAGATAAGTCTATTTATCACACAAATCCAGAAGAGGCTTTAAACATTGCTCAAGATTTAAAAAGCAAAAAAGCAATTGGCATGCATTGGGGAACAGTTATATTATCACTAGAACCAATTATGGAACCACCTGTCCGCTTTAAAGCTAATGCAGAAAAATATGGTTTTAAAAAAGAGGATGCAATTATATTTAAAATAGGGGAAGTTCAAAAGTTAGAAGACTTGTTATGAAAATAGAAAATATTAGAGCCTGTGTATTTGATGCTTACGGTACTTTATTTGATGTAAATTCTGCTGCTGCAAAATGTAAAGAAAAACTTGGAAGTAAATGGGAAGGTTTTGCAAATGCTTGGAGAACTACTCAGCTTGAATATACGTGGCTAAGAAGCCTTATGAAAAAACACAAAAACTTCTGGGAAATTACTGAAGATTCTTTAGATCACACCATGGAAACTTTTAAAATTAAAAAAGAAATGAGAAATGAGCTATTGAATTTATATAAAAAGCTTAGCCCCTACCCTGAAGTTGTAGAATGTTTAAAAGGCCTCAAAGACAAAAAAATTAAAATAGCTATTTTGTCTAACGGTACTCCAGATCTTTTAAGGGAGCTGGTGGAAAGTAATAATATTCAAAATTATTTTGATGATATTCTATCTATTGAATCTGTTGGCATATATAAACCTGACTCGAGAGTATATGAAATGCCAATCAAAAAGTATAATTGTGCACCTGAAAATATTTGTTTCATGAGCTCAAATACTTGGGATGTTTCGGGTGGGGGCATCTTTGGTTATAATGCTGTCTGGGTCAATCGCTTTAATAAAGTTTTTGATAAATTGAGTTATAGACCAAAGTTTGTTATTAACAATTTAAAAGAATTACTTAAAATTATCCGATAAAAAATGGCAAGAGAAGTAAAAATTGAAAAAAATGGAGGACCTGAGGTTTTAAAAATCGTTACGGTTAAAATCGGAAAACCAAATCCAGATGAAGTTTTGATTGAACAAAAAGCAATTGGATTAAACTTCATAGACATATATCATAGATCGGGTTTATATCCTGTTGAGTTGCCATCCAAAATAGGCGCGGAAGGCGCGGGCATCATTAAAGAAGTTGGATCAAAAGTTAAAAATTTTTCTGTTGGCGACCGTGTGGCATATGCGGGAATTCCGCTTGGCGCATATTCGTCTGAAAGAAATTATCCAACAAAAAATTTAGTAAAAATACCCGAAGGAGTAGATTTTGATACGGCTGCATCCATAATGACAAAAGGGCTTACAGCATTCTATCTCCTTTTTAAAGCCTATCCAGTTTCATCTAGTGATACAATATTGTTTCATGCGGCAGCAGGTGGGGTTGGGCAAATTTTCTGCCAATGGGCAAAAAGTTTGGGATGTAAAATTATTGGAACTGTTGGTTCGGACGAAAAGATTAGTATAGCAAAAAAAAATGGTTGTGATTTCGTAATAAACTATTCTAAGGAAAACTTTTCTAAAAAAGTTCTAGAAATTAGTAAAGAAGGAGTTCCTGTAGTTTATGATGGGGTGGGAAAAGCAACTTTTGAAAGATCAATCGAATGCCTAAAAACAAGAGGTATGATGGTATCTTTTGGAAATTCATCGGGACCTTTGGAAAGTATAGATGTTAGAAAAACGATACAGCCAAAAGGACTTTATTTTACAAGACCTGCCATGGGTCATTACCTGGGAACAGAAAATGAAATGAGAGCAGCGGCGGATAAATTATTTGAAACAATAAAATTAGGAAAAGTTAAAATAAAAATATTTAAAAAATATTCGCTTGATGACGTAGTACAAGCTCACAAGGATTTAGAATCCAGAAAAATTATTGGTCCAGCGGTAATTATACCCTAGTTTACACCAATAATAGCATTCATGAAAAAAATTCAGCAAATAATACAACTGATTAGACTGGATAAACCAATTGGTTTTTTGCTTTTATTTTGGCCTTGCTTGTGGGGATTAACTCTATCAAATTATTATAATCAAAATTTTAAAATATTTTTTTTATACATAATATTTTTTTTCCTTGGATCAGTTTTGATGCGCAGTGCAGGTTGCATCATTAATGATATAGTAGATAGAAAATTTGACAAGAAAGTCTCAAGAACAAAATCAAGACCCATTGCTTCAGGAAAAATTAAAATATTCGAAGCGGTAATTTATACTTCTATTTTATGTTTTTTGGCTTTGATTGTTTTAATACAATTTAATGTTCTCACAATTGCACTGGGAATGGCTTCAATGGTATTCGCTTTTACTTACCCTTTTATGAAAAGACTCACGTACTGGCCACAGCTTTTTTTAGGATTTACTTTTAACTGGGGCATTATAATGGCTTGGAGCGCAATTCATTCGGATTTGTCCATAACACCTTTTATCTTATATGTGGCAGCCATATTTTGGACATTAGGATATGACACGATTTACGGATTACAAGATTTGAAAGATGATGAAATTATAGGACTGAAATCAACATCCATCAAATTTCAAAATAATGTAAAAAACTTTGTCACAATATGTTACTTGTTAACAATCATTTTTTTAATAATCTTAACTTTCTTTATTGATACTAACTTTTTTTACTTTTTAACACTGATGCTAATAGCTTATCAATTTTACTTACAAATTAAAAATTTTAACAAAAATAGACCGGAAACTTGCCTTAAGGCTTTTAAAAGCAATAATTATATTGGGATTTTAGTTTTTATTTCTTTGCTAACAAATTATATATAAAGAGCATGACAAATTCTGAAATATTCAAAAGATTAATAAAAACTAAAGTTAATAAATATTTTAAAAGATTGGTATTTGCCTTAATACTTTCGATCATCGTGGCATTAAGCACCGCTGCCACAGCCTGGCTATTAGACCCTGCTATTAAAAAAATATTTTTAGATAAAGATTTAACGATGCTTTATTTAATTCCAATAGCAATTGTGATCGCGTTTTCTGCAAAAGGAATTTCTCTTTTTCTAGCTAGAGCCACCACAATCAAAGTTGGTTTGGACATTTCCAGAGATCTTCAGCAAGAAATGGCGGAAACCATTCTTAAATCTGATGTTCATACAATAGAAGATAAACATTCAGCAAAATTTATTTCAAACTTTATTTTTGACACTCAATTAATGAGAGAACTAGTAAGCACCGCATTGTTAAATATGATGAAAGATACTCTAACTTTAACATTTCTTATTTGTTTGATGTTTTATCAAAATTGGAGATTGGCCATTTTTGCAATATTAATGATACCTTGTGCAGCAATTATATCTAGATCTCTTGGAAAGAGAATGGGGAAAGCTGCCAGAGAAGCACAAGAACATTCTGGTAATTTAGCACGTTTTTTATCAGAAATTCTTAAAGCATCAAAAGTGATCAAAATTTATCAAAAAGAAAATTTTGAATACGGGAGAGCAAAAAAATTCATTTATGGATTAATAGAAAAGTTAAAAAAAATGACAATTATACAAATAAGGGCGACTCCCATCATGGAAATTTTAACTGGATTTATAATTGCGGGATTCATTTATTATTCGGGTTATTTGGTCCTGGAAGGTAAAATTGGAATCAACAATTTTTTTTCTTTTTTGGCAGCAATGATGCTGGCATACCAACCTATTAGATCTTTGGCCTCCATTAATATTGTCGTAAATCAAGGTTTTGCTGCGGCCAAAAGAATTTTTGAAATAATAGATACAAAAATATCTATAAGAGAAGATGAAAATTCCGAAAATCTGACAATTAAGAATGCGAGCATTTCATTTAAAAATGTAAATTTTTCTTATCCATCATCAGATCAACACGCAGTTAAAAATCTTAATCTTGTAATAAAAGGAGGATCTACTGCAGCACTAGTTGGACATAGTGGAGCCGGGAAAAGCACGATATTTAATCTTCTGCCAAGATTCTATGATCCTCAAATAGGCTCAATTCTTATTGATGATCAAAATATTGGAAAGGTATCTTTGCAATCGCTTCGCAAAAATATTTCTTTAGTAAGTCAAGACATAACTCTATTTGACGACACAGTAATTTCTAACATTGCTTATGCAAATCTGCATGCATCTAAAGAAGAAGTAATGGAAGCTGCAAAATTAGCTGCGGCTGAAGACTTTATAAATAATTTACCAAACAAACTTGAAACTGTTATTGGAGAAAATGGAGTGAGACTATCTGGTGGTCAAAAACAAAGATTGTCAATTGCTAGAGCTCTCCTTAAGAATTCACCTATAATATTATTAGATGAAGCAACATCTTCCCTTGATGCTGAATCGGAAAACCAAGTACAGCAGGCTATTAGCAATCTAACAAAAAATAAAACGACCATAATTATAGCCCATAGATTATCTACAATCATGAATGCTGATACAATTTTCGTCCTAAACAATGGAGAAATAGTGGCATCAGGAAAACACAAGGAACTTTTGAATACTTCTAAAATTTACAAAAATCTTTATGATAAACAATTAGAAGCTGTCTGATGTTCGTATTGTACAACATATTTATTAATATATTTTGCATATTTTCTAAAATTTACCTTAAAATAAGAATAAAAAATAAAAAAGAACATCCAGAAAGATATTTAGAAAGATTATCAATAACCAGTTTTCCGGCTAATAAAAATCGATTAATTTGGTTTCATGCGGCAAGTGTTGGAGAGTTATTGAGCATTTTTCCTTTAATAGATAAATTTTTAAAAGAAAATTTATTCGAAAAAATACTTGTAACATCTATCACTTTAAGTTCTTCACGCATATTTGAGAAAAAATATAAAAATAACGAAAAAATTATTCATCAATTTCTTCCCATAGACAAAGGAAAGTTTGTTAAAAATTTTCTTAACCACTGGAAACCAAGCGCCCTGATACTAATAGAATCTGAAATTTGGCCAAACTTAATTTCCGAAGTAAAAAAAAATAACATACCTTTGATTCTTTTGAACGCACGGATTACTTCAAAAACTTTTTTTAAGTGGAAATTTTTAAAAAACTTTGCTTTAAGTATATTTAAAAAAATTGACTTATGCATAGCATCAAATAAAGAAACGGAGGTTTTTCTAGAAAAATTGGGAGCAAAAAAAATTAAAAACCTAGGAAATTTAAAATTTTCAGGAAATCTAATTTTTCAAAAAGAAAATAAAAACACAACAATCGAAAGTAAAAAAAAAATTTGGTGTGCGGTAAGCACTCATTCTTCAGAAGAAGTGGTTTGTGCCAAAGCTCACTTGAAACTTAAATTAGAAAATAAAAACACGTTGGGGATTATAATCCCAAGACACATCTCTAGAATAAATTCTATTAAAAAATCTTTATCAAATTTAAATTTAGAAATACAAACAGCTGATGAAGGTGATAATATAAAAGATTCCACGGACATTTTGCTAGTAAACACTTATGGTGAGGTCACAAAATATCTTTCATTATCAAATTTAGCTTTTTTGGGAGGATCATTAGTAAAGCACGGCGGTCAAAATCCAATTGAAGCTGCGAAACTGGGTTGTAAAATTTGCCATGGACCTCATATTGAAAATTTTCGTGAGATTTATGAATACCTACACAACTCAAATTTAAGCGAAGTTATTAATAATGATGATGAGTTGTACAAATTCTTAAAAATTAATTTTCATAGTGATTTCCATGAAAAAGAAAATATAATTAAACAAATTAATGAGCACGGAGAAAATATTTTGTCTAATATAATTAAAGAAATAAAAAACCATCTTATAATTTAACATGCCATTAAAACCTAAATTTTGGAACAAAGATAAATTTTCTATAATTGCATTAATATTAACACCTTTCTCATACCTTTATTGGCTTCTTTTTATAATAAAAAAAAAACTTAATAAAAAAAAATTTTTTCCAATAAAAGTTATGTGTGTTGGAAATATATACCTGGGCGGCACTGGGAAAACCCCATTCGCTATTGAGTTATTATCAATATTAAAAGGTTTGGGAAAAAAACCATGTTTTGTTATAAAAAATCATAATTTAACTGAAGACGAAAATAAACTTTTATCAAAATTCGGCTCTGTATTCACTTCCTCAAATAGAGGGGATTCCGTTGAGTTGGCTCACAAAAATGGTTTTGATATAGCAATAATGGATGACGGTTTCCAAGATTTCTCGTTGGAAAAAAATTTTTCTTTTTTATGTTTCGACGAAACATTGTGGATTGGTAACGGTCTATTAATACCAGCCGGTCCGTTGAGAGAAAGTTTAAAGGACGGAATAAAACGTGCCAACTGCATTCTTGTAAAAGGTAAAAAAAACACTCTAATAGAAAACAAGATAAGAGAATTAAATAAAACCATTGATATTTTTTATTTTCAGTACAAGCCGATTGATATAAAAAATTATTTAGATAAATCTGTTATTGCTTTTGCTGGAATTGGAAACCCAGAAGGATTCTTTGAACTTTTAAGAAAAAACAATATTAATACTCTTAAAAACTCTCCTTTCCCTGATCACCATAACTATACTGATCATGAAATAAAAAAACTAATCAATCAAGCCGAAGAAAATAATGCTGCTTTACTAACAACAGAAAAGGATTTTTTAAGAATTAAAAAAGAATTTCACGATAAAATCAGTGTTTTAAAAATTGAATTAATTATCGAGAAAAAAAATGAATTAATTGATAAAATCAAAAGAATCGTATGAAATATATAAAATATTTTATTGAATTTTTGCTCATAATATCGCTTTTTGGAATTTTCAAAATCATTGGTCTAAAAAATGCATCCACATTAGGAGAAAAAATAGGTATCACAATAGGTCCTTTATTTAGATCAAAAAAAATAATTAGCAAAAATATTAACTTTGCATTTCCGAATATTAATAGTTCTGATGAGAAAAAAATCATAAAAGGAATGTGGTCCAATTATGGAAGAACTTTTGCTGAATATGTTTTTCTAAATAAATTTAGTAAAAACTCGCCTGAACAACTAGTTTCAGTTCAAGGAAAAGATATTTTAGAAAAAATTAAAGAAAAAAATGAGTCAGTCGTCTTTGTTTCGGGACACTTTGCAAACTTTGAGCTCATGGCTATGCAACTATCAAACCATGGCATAAATTTATCAGCAATATATAGACCTTTGAATAATATTTTCTTAAACCCTTTAATGGAATATTTGCGAATAAAATATATATGTCCTAGCCAAATTAAAAAAGGCAGGGCCGGTATGCGAGAAATTTTAAAAAAAATTCAAGAAAGACATTCAATAGCGCTAATGATAGATCAAAGAGTCACGGAGGGAGAAAAAGTTTTATTTTTTAATCAACCGGCTTATACAACGACCATCCCTGCACAAATAGCCTTGAAATTCAGCAGCAAAATTGTTCCAATAAGTTTAAAAAGAACATCTGATGTAAAATTTAACATGGTTGTTGAAAAACCAATTGATGTGGAAAGATCTGAAAATCAAAATAAAGATATTTTGGATATATCCATTAAGTTAAATTCTGTTATGGAAAACATGATAAAAAATAATCCTGATCAATGGATTTGGTCGCACAATAGATGGAAATAATGCAAAACGTAAGCAGAACTGCTTGGGAAAGTTTTATAAGATGTAAAAGATGTTTTTACTTAGAAAGAAAACTTAAAATTAGACCTATAGGAATGCCAGGATATCCAATAAACAGTAGAGTGGATACTTTGTTAAAAAATGAATTTGATATTTATAGAAAAAAACAAGAACCCCACCCAATTTTTGCAAAATATAAATTAAATTTCGTTCCTTATAAAATGGATGAGCAAAAATTAAAAGATTTTAGAAATAACTTTAAAGGAGTAAGAGCAAAATCAACTAAAACGAATTTTGTGATTTATGGCTCAATAGATGACATCTGGTTAAACAAAGATACAAATGAAGCGGTCATTTTAGATTACAAAGCTACCTCAACGAAAGAAGAAATTAATTACGTAACTTCATCAAAAAGCTATCATAAATCTTATTTGAGACAGTTAGACTTCTATGCCTATTTATTAAAATTAAATAAATTTAAGGTTTTTAAAACGGGATATTGGATACTCTGTAATGCTCGTGAAGAGAATCAAAAAACTTTTGAGAGTAAACTAAATTTTAAAATTGACCTTTTGTCTTACAATTTAAAAACAGATTATATCGAAGATACTTTAGTAGAGCTTGAAAAATGCTACCATGATAAAAAAATACCAGCAGCCAATTCTGGATGCGATACGTGTAGATGGCATTCTGAAACTAAAAGTCTTTGACTTTAAAACTGTTCTTTTTCGGTAGAATCTTTCATGGCAGTAGTCGAGCTCTCTCCAGAACTTACTGTATTAGACACAGCATCAAAATAAGATGTTCCAACTTCTCGCTGATGTTTGGTTGCTGTATATCCATCTTTTTCTCTATCAAATTCTTGTTGCTGCAGTTTTGAATACGCTGACATCCCCTGCTCCTTATATTTTTTTGCCAAATCAAAAATTGCATAGTTTTGAGCGTGAAAGCCAGCGAGAGTAATGAATTGAAATTTATATCCCATTTTTCCCATTTCTTGTTGAAAAATTTCAATTTCTTTTGTTGTTAAATTTTTTTTCCAATTAAAAGATGGAGAACAATTATAAGCTAGTAGTTTTTTTGGAAATTTTTTATGTATTGCATCAGCAAAGGTTTTGGCTTCCTTCAAGTCAGGTTTAGAAGTTTCACACCAAACTAGATCACAATAAGGAGCATAAGCTAAACCTCTAGAAATTGCCTGGTCTAATCCATGTTTAACATAATAGAATCCTTCTGGAGATCTTTTTCCGGTTAAAAATGGTTTGTCGTTTTCGTCAACATCACTTGTAATTAATTTTGCTGCATTAGCGTCTGTCCTGCCCACAATAATGAGTGGCACTCCCATTACGTCCGCTGCAAGTCTGGAAGATTTTAAGTTTCGTAACATTGTTTGGGTTGGTACCAAAACTTTACCTCCCATATGTCCACATTTTTTCTCAGACGCGAGTTGATCCTCAAAATGAACTCCTGCCACACCTGATTTTATAAATTTTTTTGTCAATTCAAAAACATTTAGAGGTCCACCAAATCCAGCTTCGCCATCTGCAATAATTGGTATTTTGTAATCCACCAAAGCCTTTCCATTAGATTGGCCTTCGCTTTTTTCTAAATGTTGAATTTGATCTGCCCTAATCAAAGCATTATTCATTGCCTCTACTAGTTTAGGTGCGCTATCATATGGATATAAACTTTGATCCGGATACATTTCTCCAGCGCTATTTGCATCTGCTGCAACTTGCCAACCACTTAAGTAAATAGCTTCCAAACCAGCTTTTGCGTGCTGCACCGCTTGGTTTCCTGATAAAGAACCCAGTGAATTTATATAATTTGAGGTGTTTAATAATTTCCAAAGTTTTTCGGAAAGTGTTTTAGAAAGCGTGTGCTCAATATTAAAAGTCCCTCTGAGCTTCTCCACATCCTTTTCGGTGTAGTCTCTCTTTATTCCTTCAAATCTTTTTGGATCTGCGGAAAGAACGGTATTACCTGGTTTTTGCATAACAATTAATATCTGGTCCTATAAGATTTTTTTTCTGACTTTAATTGGATACAGATTCAAATTCAAGAAGAATTTCTGTTTAAGCAAACAACTAAAAATTTAAAACTATTGCGGGATCTAACCTAACATTAAACCAGTTGAGTCTAATGTCCAAATGTGCTCCCGTGGAACGACCAGTCGATCCTACTGTGCCAATAATTTCCCCCTGTTTTACTTTTTGACCTTTTTTAACAAATAATTTTTGCATATGCATATAGAGGGTTGAGACGCCATGACCATGATCAAATATTAAAGTGCCACCTGTGTAGTATAAATCTTGCTCTGCTAAAGTAACTACGCCGTCTAGCATGGCTTTAATTTCCGTTCCCTCTTCAGCAGCAAAATCTAAACCATAATGTGGCCATTTGGGCTTCCCATTTAAAATTCTTTGGCTACCATAAACACCTGTGATGATTGCATTCTTAAGGGGTAAGGCAAATTTGTTTTTGAAAAATACTAAATCGCTATTCGTAGCTCTGGCCGATGCTATCAACTTATTGTCGCTCTTGATTCTTTCGTATACTTCTTCGGGTGGAGTAACTTTTTTTTCATCTAAGCCGTCTATTCTCTGAATATTATATTTTCTTTTTAAAACTTTTTTTACAATTTTTTCCTTTTCTCCATTTTTTTCTATATTAATTACAACATCGTATTTTCTATCTCTGCCCAAACCAAAAACAAAGAATCCTTCTTTGGTAACCTTCACTTTTTTTTTATCGATCGTTACCTTCGAGCCTGGTTCTGTTTCTCCAATGATGAATCCTCCCTGTATAAATTTTCCTTTGAAATTTGCGGCAAAACTTGTGGTTGTAAAAAATAAAAAAAATATAATAAATATTGTTTTCATTTTTTTTTATTTAACTCTTCATATCGTTGTTGTGCTTCTTTAGGTGAGAAGTAGGCTTCTTGTAATTCAACATTCCAATAGATCAACTTTTCAAGTGGTATTTTTTTTCCTGATACTGAACAAATAACATGCGTTCCCGTCTTAACCACTTCAATGTTATTTGGCTTGTATATTACTTTTGCTAAATTTTCATTCATATTTTTTTAATTTTGATATACAGATTGACAATATATATGAATATCGCAGTTATAGGAAGTGGCGGAAGAGAGCATGCCTTATGCTACAAAATCAAACAATCTAAAAAAGTAAAGAATTTGTTTTGTATTCCTGGAAATGCAGGGACAAAAAATTTCGCAAAAAATTTAGATATTGATATTTTAAACTTTGACATCTTATTAGATATAATTAAGAAGAACAAAATTGATCTTGTGGTTGTGGGGCCAGAACAACCATTGGTTTCAGGAATAGTGGATTTCTTAAAAGATAATAATATTAGAGTTTTTGGTCCTAACAAATTTGCTTCTCAGCTTGAAGGTTCAAAAGCCTTCATGAAAAAAATTTGTGAAAAAAAAAATATCCCAACTGCAAAGTTCGGAATTTTTAGTAAAAAAGTACAAGCAGAATCTTTTATTGACGCTTCTAGCACACCCATAGTAGTAAAAGCTGATGGATTGGCCGCTGGAAAAGGTGTTGTAATTTGCAAATCTAAAGATGAGGCAAAAAAAGAAGTGAGAGCAATATTGGAAGGAAAATTTAAGAGCTCCAGAATAGTTGTTATAGAAGAATTTTTACAAGGTGAAGAATTGAGTTATTTTGTATTGACCGATGGAGAAAATTTTAAATTTTTTGGTTCTGCCCAAGATCATAAGAGGGTTGGTGAAGGAGATGTGGGTCCTAACACAGGTGGTATGGGAGCATATTCTCCATCACCTTTGTTAACGGAAGAAATCGAAAACAAAATTAAGAATAAAATTATCAAACCCACTCTTGTAGCAATGAAAGAAATGGGACATCCATATGAAGGTATTTTATATGCGGGACTGATGATAATTAAAGATGAACCATTTCTGATTGAATACAATATTCGCATGGGAGATCCTGAATGCCAAGCGCTGATGATACGTTTGGAAAGCGATTTACTAGAAATAATTTTAAGTGTTTTAGAAAAAAAAATAAACAATATTAAAATTAATTGGAGCAAAAAGAAAAGTATGACTATAGTATTATGTTCAAAGGGTTACCCTTTAAAATATTCTAGCAACAAACTCATACCTAATTTAAATAAAATAAATGAAAACGAAAATTGCATACTTTTTCATGCCGGCACATATTCAAAAGATGGAAAAATTTTTTCAAATGGAGGTAGAGTTTTAAACGCGACCTCTAAAGAAGATACATTAGTTTTGGCCAGAAATAACTCTATTAAAATTATTGAAGATATAGACTGGAAAGATGGTTTTTACAGAAGTGACATAGGTTGGAAAGCTATAAACAAAAAATAAAGATGAGAATAATAGCTGGTAAGTACAAAAAAATTAACCTCGAGCAAACAATAGACAAGTCTATTAGACCTTTAAAAGACTCCGCAAAAGAAGGTGTTTTTAATGTTCTGACTCATTCTACAAAACTTATGTTTGGCTTTAAAAATTCAAAAATTTTAGATCTATTTTCTGGAACAGGATCATTTGGACTCGAGTGCATTTCAAGAGGATCTACAAATGTTACTTTCGTAGAAAAAAATCCCGTGGCACTAAAAAATCTTCACAAAAATATTAAAAAGCTAAAAGTTGAAAAAATCTCTAATGTTTTTCAAGATGATGTATTTTATCTATTAAAAAATAGGAATTTTTTAAAAAAAAATACAAACTTAATTTATTTAGATCCTCCATTTAAAGAAGACAAAATACCGGAAATTTTTAAATGTTTGATTCAACAAAATAACTTTTCTTCGAAAACTTTAATAGTTCTTCATAGAAATAAAGACGACGATATACCTTTTAATTCGTACCAATGTATTGAAAAAAAAATATATGGTAGTTCAAAAATTTTATTTGGAAATATTTTATCTTTGTAAAATCTTTTTCGTTTCTGTTTTGACTTCTTCAACTGCTGGTTGGTTAAAAGCATTAACTTTTAACAATCTCCCTAACACAATTGTTTCCAGTATTAATAAGGAAATTAAAAAAGCAAAATCTTTTTCATTTTTTTTAATACTTATATCTCTGAAAGGCTTGTTTCTTTTTTTAAAGATAATTTTAGCAGCTTTGTTTTGAGTGTCTATAATCTCTTTCACCGATTTGAAAGATAAAAATTTTTGATTTTTTGAAAGATATTTATTTGAAATCTTAATCTTTGATGTCTCTTTGGAATTTAAAAAAGTAAAAAAACTTTTATTAAAGCCATCGAGATAAAATTGTAACATGCTGTGGTTGTCTCTGGGCATTGGTGACAGCATCGTTAAAAAACCTTTTCTTCTTTTCCCCAAGCTTTCACAAATTAACTGTTGGTACCAAAAACATAAATCATTAAGATCTTTGTCATAGTTTAATAAAATATTATTTTTATAGCCAGCTTGGTAAAGAGAAAATAAAAATGCTGTGTTTTTGATGGTTTGGTTTTCCATTTTTTTTGAGGTAAAAATTTTCAAATTTTTTATTATTTTATTAATTTTTACACCCATTAATGAAGCTGGAAAAAAACCCACTTCAGAAAATATAGAAAATCTTCCACCCACATTACGTGGGTGTTTTAAAATCTGAATATTATTTTTTTTAGCAACAATATTTAAAGTGTTCAAATTATTTTCAGTAATAATTAAAGCATTATTTTTGTTTATAAACTTTGAAGAAATTGCATTAAAGTTTGCCAGAGTTTCTAAAGTATTTCCAGATTTAGAAATTATTAAAAAGCAAGTATTTTTTATATTTTTTAAATTAGATAAATTTTTGTATAAATTGATATCCAAATCATCAAAAAATAAAATATTTTTCTTAATATTATTTTTAAAAAATGAATAAATACATTTAATTCCCAAAGATGATCCGCCCATTCCAATTATAACTATATTTTTGTATCTAAAAAATTTCTTTAAATTAAGATTTTTTTTAAAAGGGTTAGATTTTGTGTAATATTTTAACAAAGGTATTATTCTGTTAAAATTTTTCTTAACAAAATTAAATTCAATCCTAGTTTTTTTTATATTTAATTTAAATTTTTTTAAAAAATTTGAATCTATAACTTTTGAATTGCTAAGTAACATTATTTTTCCTTAATTCTTTTTAAAATATTACTTTCTGTTGACCCAGTCTCTGCTGCTTCGTATGACTCTTGTTCGCTTTTTAAACTTTCCAAAGATTGGAATTCAGTATCATCCCCCGAAGAAACAACATTACTTGTGTTGTATCCTGGCACAGGCAATTCTTCGAAGTTTGGAGGTTTGATAAGAGGATCTTTCTTTTCCACCAAAAATTCATCAGTTGAACTTGTTTTTTGTCCAGTTAAACCTTTTTTCACTTGATCCCAAGTTCCGCAGGATTCCAAAAGCAAAATTAAAAGTAGTAAAAATATATTAATTTTTTTGTTCATCAAAATTCAACCCGAATAATTCAAAAATAATTAGGCCTATAATCCCTATTGTAATAAAAATATCCGCAACATTAAAGATAAACCAATGAAAATCACCTAAGTGCAAATCTATAAAATCAGGAACGGCAAAATAATATAGTCGATCATACATATTTCCTAAAGAACCACCCAAAATTATAGCAAACAAAAAACTTTTTTTTGTTGAAGATTTAATTAATAAATAAATTAATATGAAATTAATTGCAATTATTAGAAAAGTTATAAAATGATAAAATAGATTGGGATCAGCCGAAAAAAGACCAAACCCGATACCACTATTCCAAACTAAATAAATATTTAGAAAAGAAAAAATATAGAAATCAACCTCTATTCCTTCTTCGCTTAAATTTAAAATATATATTTTTGTTAATCTATCTACCAAAAAAATCGTAACTACAAATATTAAACTTATTAGATTATTTCTAATTACTCTCGGCATATATTTTTGACATTTCCTCTATTTTATTTTCGAACATCTTGCGCACTTATTTTTTGTCGATTTATTAACCTCTTTTTTTATTTTCCAACATCTTTCACATTTGTTTCCATCAGCTTTTTTAACTAAAACTCCAATTCCTGAAACTTGTTCTAAATTAAATACGCTCTTTCCTTTCGATTCATCTAAATTTTTCGTTTTAGCTTTAGAAGTAATACAAAATTCTGGCAAATCTAAGTCGTGAATGAGTTTAAAATAATTTTCGTTCAAATAAATTTCTAGATCTGTTTCTAAACTTGAGCCTATTTCTTTATTAGTTCGCTTTACTTCTATAGCCGCATTACAAACATTTCTAATAGATTTAAGCTGATTATATCTATTAAAAAGTTTATCATTGTGCCATGTTTTGGGTAATGATGGAAAACTTTTTAAATGAATACTGTCATTCTTATCCTTTTTTACTATCTGAAAAATTTCTTCCGTGGTAAACGAAATAATTGGCGCAAACCATTTTAATAAAACATCCAACAGTATGTTTAGAAGTTTAATGCAGGCTTTCCGTTTTGAAGATTCTTTTTCATCACAATACAAAGTATCTTTTCTGATATCAAAATAAAAGGCTGACAATTCTTGTGAACAAAAATTTGACAATTCTTTGTAAAGTTTATGAAAATTATACTCTTTAAAATAATTATTAAATTTTTTATTCAAATCATAAATCTGATGAAGCATATATAGTTCAAGTTCTGGAAATTTTAAAATCTCTTTGGAATTAATTTCAATATTTTCAAATTTATCTTGAAGATTTCCTAGTAAAAATCGGAATGTGTTTCTTATCTTTCTATATGATTCTGCGTGTTGTTCTAAAATTGAAAAATCAATTCTTAAATCCTCAGCGTAGTCTGATGACGCAACCCAAATTCTAAGAATGTCTGCTCCATATTTTTTTAGTATTTCGTCAGGTGAAATTATATTTCCTGAGGATTTTGACATTTTAAGTCCCTTTCCATCAACAACAAAACCATGTGATAGGATGCTCTCGAAAGGAGCTCTGCCCCTAGTTCCACAAGATTCAAGAAGTGATGAATGAAACCAACCTCGATGTTGATCCGAGCCTTCAAGATACATTGATGCTGGCCATTTCAAATCTTTTCTTTTTTCAAGAACAAAAGAATGAGTAGATCCGCTGTCAAACCACACTTCACATATATCCGTTGATTTAATAAAATCTTTTTTATTATATTTTTTTCCCAAAAATCTTTGAGGATCATCTTTGAACCAACAGTCTGATCCTTCTTTTGCATAGATGCTTGCTATATTATCAATCACCTCTTTGTCTTTAAGAGTTTCATTTGTCTTCTTGGAAATAAAGATAGGCAATGGCACTCCCCA
>CAZKXT010000003.1:0-7830 GCA_964556965.1 uncultured Alphaproteobacteria bacterium
GTGTTTTAATGCCAAATACTCCAAAAGGAGGCGGAATATCAAGAAAAATTTTTAAGCCGGATGATAGAAGAAAAATTAGATCCATTTTAAAAGAAATTCAAATACCCAGAACTATGGGTCTGATTGTAAGGACAGCTGGTTTAAACAAAACAAAAAATGATATAGACAAAGATTTAAAAAGTACTTTAAGTATTTGGGAAAATATTAAAGAAAAAGCCATTAATTCCTTAGCCCCATCTCTTATTTATGAAGAAGGTGACATCATTAAAAGAACCATAAGAGATATTTATGATGAAAGTATGAAAAATATCATCGTAGAAGGCAATGATGGATTCCAAAAAGTAAAAAATATAATGAAAATTTTTATGCCCCACAATGTAAAATATGTAAAAAAATATAAAGGAAAAATACCTTTATTTCAAAGTGTTGGCATAGAGAAAAACTTAAATAACATTTTTGAAAGCACATTAACTCTTAGGTCGGGAGGCTATATAGTAATAAATCCAACTGAAGCACTAATATCAATTGATGTAAACTCTGGAAAATCTATTAAAGAAATAAATGTTGAGAGAACAGCTCTTGCAACAAATTTGGAGGCTGCGGAAGAAATTTCACGTCAAATAAAAATCAGAGATCTTTCAGGTTTAATTATAATTGATTTTATTGATATGCTCAATTATCACAACCGTAGACTCGTTGAGAGAAAATTGAGAGAAAAATTAAAAAGCGATAGAGCGAGAATTCAATTTGGAAGAATAAGTAATTTTGGATTATTAGAAATGTCACGACAGAGATTAAGAGAAAGCTCTGTAAATTGGAAAATGGTTTTATCATTAGAATCTTTTTCACAAAAAATTGTAAAATCAGCCCAAGATTTAGCATTTGAAAATAAAGTTAAGACTGTAAATTTATATGTAATGAAAAAGGCTATCAATTTTATTAAAGAAAATTATGGCGATGAAATTTCTTTTCTTAAAAAAACATATGAACTTACAATAAATTTAATTGAGGATAATAATCTGCTTATACCTGAATATAAAATTGAATTATTGAAAAAGAAAAAAGTAATTAAAAAAATAGACTTTGTTGAAAAGATATATGACAAGACAAATAAAAAAGACAATATTATAAACTTAAAAAGAATGAAAAAGGGAAAACACAAGAATAGATTTTTCAAAAATCGAAAAAAAAATTTCAAAAATAGAAAATTTAATTAAACCATTGTTTAGTTAATAATTCCTTTTGTAGGAGACGAGGGATTGGCATAATCTTTAATTTTCATACGTCCCGCAATAAAAGCTTGTCTTCCTGCTATTACAGCATTTTTCATTGATCTTGCCATCAAAATTGGTTTTTTAGCTTCTGCTATTGCTGTATTAACCAAAACGGCATCGCAACCTAATTCCATAGCGATCGTGGCATCGGAAGCGGTTCCAACTCCAGCATCAACTATGACAGGAACTTTCGATTGTTGTTTTATTAATTTTATATTTGTTTTATTTTGAATTCCAATTCCTGAACCTATAGGTGCGGCTAACGGCATAATAGAAACTGCGCCTACATCTTCAAGTTTTTTTGCCATAATAGGATCATCAGAACAATAAACCATTACATCAAAACCTTCTTTTGTAAGAATTGAAGTTGATTTCAAAGTTTCTATCATATTTGGATACAAAGTTTTTTTATCACCCAAAACTTCTAATTTAACCAACTTCCAATTTCCAATTTCTCTAGCCAATCTTAATGTTCTTAGAGCATCTTCCGAAGAAAAACATCCAGCTGTGTTAGGCAAGTATTTAATTTTCTTTGGATTTAAATAATCCATGAGAACTGGTTTTTTTTTATCTAGAATATTTATTCTTCTTACCGCAACCGTTACGATTTCGGCTCCAGAAGCTTTAACGGCTTCGGCTGTTTCTTTAAAACTCTTGTACTTTCCTGTTCCGACAATTAATCTCGAGTCATAAGATTTTCCTGCAATTATTAATTTATCTCTTGATATACTCATCCCCCTCCAATGAAATGAACAATTTCAATTTTATCATTATTTTTTATTTCACAGTTTTTAACTTGATGCGAGTGTATAATTGATCCATTGATTTCAATTGCTACCTTTTTTTCTTCAATTTTAAACTTTTTTAGAATATCTTTTAGCTTAGTTTTTTCTCTAAACTTATATTCAACACCATTTAATTGTATTTTTGCCATAATTAAGTTATTTTTAATAAATTATCACGATTTATGAAAAAAAAAATAATAATTATCAATGGACCAAATTTAAATCTCTTGGGAGAAAGAGAGAAATCTCAATATGGAAGCGAAACGCTGTCCACAATCAAAAAAAAATGTCTAGATTTAGGTAAAAAGCTAAAATTACAAATTAAATTTGTTCAATCTAATATTGAGGGAGAATTGGTAACTCAAATTCAAAAGTCTAGAAAAAAGTATGACGGTTTGATTATTAATGCTGGAGGCTATACTCATACCTCTGTATCTATTTTGGATGCTTTGCTAACCTTAAAAATTCCCATAATAGAGCTCCACATATCAAATATTTACTCTAGGGAAGTTTTTCGACAAAAATCTTTGATAAGTAGAGCGGCAAGTGGAATTATTTGTGGTTTTGGGACAAAAGGATATATAATGTCTATAAATACATTAAATAAATTAATAAAAAAATGAAAATTAATAAAAAAATTATTCAGGAACTGGTTGATTATCTAAAAGAATTTGCTTTAACCGAAATAGAATATTCGGACGGCACAACCAAAGTAAAAGTTTCAAAATCTTCGAATGTTTCTGTAGCATCTTCTGTTCACGCACAATCTTTGAAAAAAAATAAAGTTGATGAAGAAAATGGTAATTATATAACTTCTCCAATAGTAGGAACCGCGTATTTGGCTCCAGAACCAGGAGCAAAAAAATTTGCAGAAACTGGACAAAAAATAAAAAAGGGACAAACTATTATGATAGTTGAAGCAATGAAGACGATGAATCACGTACCTTCAACACAAGATGGAATAGTTGATAAAGTGTTGGTAAAAGATGGTGAGCCTGTAGAATTTGGACAGCCTCTGATTTCAATTAAATAATGTTCAAAAAAATTTTAGTTGCTAACCGTGGAGAAATAGCGGTACGAGTAATTAGAGCTTGTAAAGAATTAAATATACCGACTGTTGCTATTCATTCTGACGTGGATTCAGATGCTATGCATGTTCGTTTAGCTGAAGAGAGTGTATGCATAGGTTCACACAAGCCACAAAACAGTTATTTAAATATTCCCGCAATTATGTCTGCTGTTGATTTAACAAATGCAGACGCAATACATCCGGGTTATGGATTTCTTTCTGAAAATCATCATTTCGCAGAAATAGTTTCTAAACATAATATAAAATTTATTGGTCCTAGCGCTGAAATTATGAAAAAAATGGGAGACAAAATTGAAGCAAAAAAAATAGCTAAAAAATTTGGACTGCCAATTATTGAAGGCTCTGATGGAGGGGTTAACTCTATAACTGAAGCAAAAAAAATTTCTTCAAATATAGGGTATCCTGTTTTAATTAAAGCATCAGCTGGTGGGGGAGGAAAAGGAATGAAGTTAGTAAGGGAAGAGAGCGAACTAGACGCCGCCCTCTCAATGGCCAAACAAGAGGCAAAAAAATATTTTAATAATGATGAAGTTTATATAGAAAAATATTTTGAAAACCCCAGGCATATTGAAGTTCAAATTTTATCAGATAAAAAAACAACAATACATATGGGCGAAAGAGATTGCTCGGTTCAAAGAAAACATCAAAAGCTTATTGAAGAATCTCCAAGTCCAGTGTTGAATGAAAAAATAAGACAAAACTTATTAAACAAAACAGTGGAGATGGTAAGTAAAATTGGCTACGAAGGGGCTGGAACAGTTGAATTCATTTATGATAACGGAAAATTTTTTTTTCTAGAAATGAATACAAGAATTCAAGTAGAACACCCGGTTTCTGAAATAAGAGGCGGTATAGATATTGTGAAAGAACAAATAAAAATCGCTTCTAAAGGCAAAACTTCTCTAAAACAATCAGATATAACTTTTAGAGGTCATGTTATTGAATGTAGAATTAATGCTGAAGATCCAAGTAAAAACTTTCAGCCAAGCCCAGGAACTATTAGTGTATGTCACCAACCTTCTGGTTTCAGAACTAGGGTTGATGGAGCAATTTTCCAAGGATGCAAAATCACGCCCTACTATGACAGTTTAGTTTGTAAGCTAATTTGCCAAGGTAGAGACAGGGAAGAAGCTATACAAAGAATGTTGCGATCCTTAGATGAGTTTGTCATTGAAGGTATTACCACTACAATAGATCTACACAAAAAAATACTAACTCACAAAAAATTTATTGATTCCGACTTTGATGTAAATTGGCTAGCTAGAGAAACGTTTTACTAAACGTTTTCGCAACCCACCAACCACACATCATAAATGGGATGGTCTACAGATTTTAAAGTTGGTGTTGATGCAAAAGTCCAGCCGTTAAAAATAAAAACTTGATCTTGATTTTTCTCAGAAAGGTCTTTGATTTGAAGGTACGCAATTGTATCAGGAGGATCTTCTTTAGATGATAAAACACATTTTAAAACTTTAATTTCTAGCTCACCAAAAACTTCTTTTTTTTCGATTCCCATTTTAATTATGGATGTTTTGGCCGTAATTTTGTCAAGAGCTTTTAAAACTACTATAACTTTCCCATTTTTTTTACTCAGCGTAGACTTTTTTTCTAAATCTTCTTTTTCTAGGGAAGTATCATAAATATCTGTTTCTTCTGCCTCTTCTTCAAAAGTAGCGGGAAGCTCATTAATATTAACACTTTTTTTTTGTTCTTGCGCAATTGATATATTGAAAAAAAATAACAAAACTATCGTCAGAACTATTCTAAATTTAAGGTTTCCAACTATCATATTTTTTGTGATCAACTATTTCTTCTGAAACCAAACTTCCTTTTGGTTTGTGAGATTTTTTAGTTCCGGTTAAATTTTCAAAGTGCTGAATTTGCCACCTGAACTTATCTTTATTTTCTTTTGGTATTTCTTTTGTTGTGTGATGAATCCAATGAAACCATTCGGGAGGTATTTTGCTTGCTTCAACAGTATCACTGTATACAACCCATCTTTTTCCATTTTTTGATTCGTAATATTTATTTCCAAACTGATCTTTTCCAATAAGTCTACCAAAAAATAAGGTAACTAAAAAAGTTCCTAGAGTTTGTCTGTTCCACCATGTAAAAATTTGTTTTAATAAAATCATAATTTTTTAAAAACCATTTTTTTAATCCACACAATCAAAAATTGTAAAAAATTTCATAGACTTAATTGTATTTAGTATATAACAGTTAGTCATACACTATCTATAAAAATTTCGGAGAAAATTTATGTCCAAATATCTTGTCGAGTCCTATTACACATGCAGTTTTAAAGTATCACACAAATTAAATGAATTTGATGAAAAAATATTAGAAAAAATAGACCAAGATTCTTCCGGCGAGGTTGAAATAATAGACCTGAAAATGGTCAATAGAAAAACAAAATCCTTAAGCAAAAAACATGAAACCAAAAAAGAAAAAAATATATCAGACATAAACAAAATTCCTCCAAAAATAATAGAAAAAATCAACTCTCCAAATAAAACTAACGAAACCCCTTCTTTGGTGGCAAGAAAATCAAATGCGAGATTTGGTATGCCGGATAGAAGAAAAGGTTACATTCAAAAAGCAACCATAGAAGAACATAAAATTTATTTACATACTGGAGAATACGATGATGGAAGAATAGGTGAAATATTTATCGACACAAATAAGGAAGGAGAACTTGTGAAAGCTTTAATGAACAACTTTGCAATAGCAATATCTCTTGGATTGCAATATGGAGTGCCGTTAGAAGAATTTGTTGATGCATTTATTGAAACTAAATTTGAACCTTCTGGAAAAGTGGGTGGAAATGATCGTATTTTGAGCGCCTCATCAATACTAGATTATATATTTAGAGAGTTAGCAATTTCCTATTTAGGAAGAGAAGATTTGGCGCACACACCATCCATCAAAAAATCTGACTCTATTTCTCTAGACAAAGATGATGATAAATTTTTAAAATTGGTAAAAAATATAACTAGCAAAGGTTTTATAAGAAGTAACTACAAAGAAAAATTAGTCGACCTAAGTGATGTGAGAATAAATCTCAAAAGTCAAAAATCAGATTAATTTTTTTTAATATCCAGCTTAATCCCTAATTCTTTAAGTTGTTTAGCTTCAGCTTTTGATGGAGCCGACATAAGAAGATCTTCGGCCTTTTGATTGAGTGGAAAGAGCGTAACTTCTCTTATGTTAGAAGTCTCAGCTAATAACATCACAATCCTTTCTATTCCTGGAGCGATACCACCATGTGGTGGCGCACCATAAGACAAGGCTTTTATCATTCCTGTAAATTTATTTTCAACATCTTTTTTTGAATAACCAACTTTAGCAAAAACTTTAAACATTAATTCTGGCAAATGATTTCTGATAGCTCCAGACGATAATTCAACTCCATTACAAACTAAATCATACTGATACGCCAAAATATCTAAAGGCTCCAGTGAATCAAATTTCTCTAGGCTTGTTTGAGGCATAGAAAAAGGATTGTGACTAAATTCAATTTTTTTTTCTTCTTTGTTATATTGATACATTGGAAAGTCAATTATCCAACAAAACTCGAATTTTTTGTTGTCAATCATATTTAGTTCCTCTGCTATTTTTTGTCTTGCTAGTCCTGAAATTCTTTCAACTTCCTTTTTTTCTGCACAGGAAAAAAATAGTGAGTCGCCTGCTTGAATATTACAATTTTTTACAACTAACTTGATCGCTTCGTCAGAGAAAAATTTGGCTATTGGACCTTCCCCTAATAATTTTCCATTTTTTTCTGAAAACGATATATATCCCAACCCACTAGCGTCTTGTTCCTTTGCCCAATTATTTAGATTGTCAAAAAAGCTTCTAGGCTTATTTCCGGATTTTGGAGCGGGTATACCTCTTACAAAACATCCTTTTTTCACTAGTTTCTTAAATATCTCAAGCTTAACGTCTTCTCGTTTAAATATTTCGGTTAAATCGGATATTTTAATTGGATTTCTTAAATCAGGCTTGTCTGTTCCATAAATTAAAAGAGCTTCTTTATACTTAATTCTCTTAAACGGAGGTTTTGAAACAATTTTATTTTTAGAAAATTCTGAAAAGAGTTCAAAAAAAATTGGTTCAAGCGTGTTGAATATATCGTTCTGCTCAACAAAAGACATTTCTATATCAAACTGGTAGTGTTCACCAGGACTTCTATCTGCTCTTGAATCTTCATCTCTAAAACAGGGTGCTATTTGAAAGTATTTATCAAAACCCGCAACCATAACCATTTGTTTAAATTGCTGGGGAGCTTGAGGCAAAGCATAAAATTGGCCTTGATGGATTCTGCTTGGAACCAAAAAATCTCTTGCGCCTTCCGGGCTAGATGCGGTTAATATGGGAGTTTGAAATTCATTAAATCCTATTTTTTGCATTTTTGATCTTATTGAAGAAATTATTTTTGAACGTAACAAAATATTTTCGTGCATACCTTTTCGTCTTAAATCTAAAAATCTGTATTTTAGCCTAATATCTTCCGGATACTCTTGCTCCCCAAAAACTGGCATTGGTAATTCTTTGGCTTGAGAAAGTGTAATGAGATCAGAAATTTTCACTTCTATTTCTCCCGTAGGAATATCCTTATTGACAGTATCTTTATTTCTTTTAACTACCTTTCCAATGATCGTAACCACAAATTCTTGTTTTA
>CAZKXT010000003.1:7930-15045 GCA_964556965.1 uncultured Alphaproteobacteria bacterium
TATGATTTATATTTTTTTAATACTTCTCTTATTACTTTAAAATTTATTGACTTGCCAGACTTTAAACTTAGTTTATCAAGCATATGAATGAATTTAGATAAATTTTCATAAGATCTTTCAATTCTTTTAATTGCATATTTCATATATTTTTTATCTATTATTATTTGTCTGTCGGATAATCTTTTAGACAGAATCGCTTCAACTAGATTATCATCTGGTAATTTGATTTCTATAATATTGCAACTTGAAATTCTAGATTTCAAATCTGGTAATTTAAATTTAATTGAATTCATTGGAACTATTGATGTAAATAATAAGTATTTATTAAATCTATCAACATTATCATGTAAGGAATATAACAACTCTTCTTTTTTGCCATCATTGATAAAATCTTCGATTATCAAAACTTCTTTGGTTTTAAAATTTTCAAAAGTTTTTTCAGAAAATTCTGAATATTTAACCTTTAAAGAAATAGTTTTTTTTGCAAAAATTGATGAGAGATGACTCTTTCCTGATCCAGAAGGGCCATAAATGTTAACCGTTCTTTTTATCCATTTTGGCCAGGAATCTATTGTTTTAAAAGCCTCATGGTTACTTAAAGATACATAAAAATCTTGTTCTAAATAATTCTTAATTATTGGAAAATCAAGTACTAATTGTTTATTCATTTTTTTTTAATTGCCCAAGATCCCTGCATGTCAACCAATTCATAATCCAAATCCAAAAATTCTTGTGACAACCTTTTTGGATTTCCAAGATACGCGATTTTAAATGTGGTATTTTCTTTATCATGTTCTAAAATTGAATATTCTGTAATTATGTTAATTTTTTCTAAAACTTTCTCCAAATTATTAAGTTCCTTTATATTTTTGTGAACAAATGTAAAATTTATAATAACAGGTTGATATAAGTTTATAGAATTAATATCTTTCCAATTATCTAGAATGTTTTTTCTTATATCGCTTGTAATTCTCAATAAATTGGACTGATTTTTCAAATCAGAAAATTGATAATCGACTGTTTTAACAAATTTCTTTTTCCCAAAGTGAGTTTTTAACAATACTGTTGATTTTTTATTTTTCAAATTTATTATTGTTATAGTATAATTTTCCACATTGTATTTCTTGGCTAAATACTTAAAGTCAAAATTTTCTATTTCATTTTTATTTTTTCTAATTCTTTGCAATTCATCAATCTCGCTTACTGGAATTATATAATTAATTATATTTTTTTCTTTTTTAGCATACTCAAAAAAATTTTGATAAATAATATTATCTTCAAAAAGAAAAATCTTCCCCTTATCCAAGATGATAGGAAAAAACATTAACGAAACTTTTTTGGGTGCTGAAAAAACTAAATTATTTTTTGCCAAAAAAAGACCGATCTTATCCTTGTCAAAATAAATATTAAACTTAGCGGAATATTCGTTGCCTGCGAAACTTTCCTCATATATCTCAAAACTTTTAACAAAACTCTTAATGTCCACTAGTTTAACTTTCTTAATATAGCCGATGTCCTTGGATAATAAAATTTGCTTCAAAAGTTGATTAAATGTTTTTTTAAAGGATTCTTCTATTATTTTTTCTCTAGAAAAATTAGTTTCAATTTTTTCTTGAATCTCAAAATTTTTTATTTGAAAATAGTTTTCCTCTGACCCCACATTTGTGCTTTGAAATAAAATTAATAATGTTATTATTAGAATCGTTATATTTTTTTTAGTAATTTTTATTGTAGATTTAATCATATAAACTAAGTGAACAAAAAATATTATACCTATAAAAGTAGCGGTGTTAACATTGCATCAGCAAATAAATTAGTTAAACATATAGCTAATATCTCAAAAAAAACAGAAAATTTTGGTTCTAATTTAAAGTCCTTTAAAAACATAGGGGGGTTCGGTTCAGTTTTTGATTTTTCTAAGCTAAAAATGAAAGAACCGCTTATAATATCTTGTACAGATGGTGTTGGTACAAAAATTGAACTTGCCAATGAAATTAAAAAATATAACACCATTGGAATAGATCTTGTTGCTATGAGCGTAAATGATTTAATAGTTCAAGGTGCTAAACCGCTTTTTTTTCTGGACTACATTTCGGTAAACAAATTAAACCCGTCAAAATTTAAAAAAATATTATATGGAATTACTAAAGGATGTTTGTTATCCAAATGTTCTCTTGTCGGTGGTGAGACGGCAGAGATGCCTGGAACTTATGGAAATAATAAATTTGATTTAGCTGGTTTTGCTGTTGGTGCGGTTGAAAAAGAGAAACTTATCCAAACAAAAAAAATAAAAGATAATAATTTAATTTTAGCCATACCCTCTTCAGGTATTCACTCGAACGGTTTTTCTTTAATCAGACATTTAATTAAAAAGAAAAAAATAAATTTAAAAAAAAAATATATATCTAATTTAACGATTGGTGAAGAGCTACTAAGACCAACCAGAATTTATGTAAAAAATATTTTGGAGTTAAATAAAAAAAACTTAATAAATGGTTGTGCTCATATAACTGGAGGAGGGTTAATTGAAAATTTATCAAGAATTTTACCAAAAAATATGCACATGAACATCCACCTAAACCAAATAAAAACTTTAAATATTTTTAAATGGATAAAAAACTTAGGAGTTAGAGACAGCGAAATGTTAAAAGTTTTTAATTGCGGTATTGGTTTTTGTATTATTATCGATAAAAATAAATTAAAAAATGTCATAAAAATATTTCCAAAAAATATACGCCCATATGTAATTGGAAATATCACTAAAAAATCAAAAAAAAATAAAATATATGGAAAAATTAATTGGTAAGGTTAAAACTTGCGTATTTATTTCAGGTAGAGGTTCAAACCTAAAATCAATAGTGAAAAATTCTAGAAAAAAAAACTTTCCAGCAAAAATTGAATTAGTAATATCGAACAACCCTAAAGCAAAAGGTTTGCGATATGCAAAGAAAAACAAGATACCATGTAAAATATTTAAATTTGAAAATAGAAAAATATTTGAACTCAAAGCTTTAAAAGAATTAAAAAAAAGAGAAATAAAGCTAATCTGCCTTGCTGGATTTATGAAAATTTTGAGTAAAAATTTTATTAAAAGTTTTAAACATAAAATTTTGAATATCCACCCATCTTTGCTACCAAAATACAAAGGTCTAAATACGCATGAAAGAGTAATTAACAATAAAGAAAAGTTTAGTGGTTGCACAGTCCACCTTGTGTCTGAAAAACTAGATTCTGGTAAAATAATTATTCAAAAAAGAGTAAAAGTGAACTCTAATGACAGCCCAATATCTCTCTCAAAAAAAATTATTAAAGTAGAGCATCAAGTCTACCCTCTTGCTATAAAAAAAATTATATAAATTATTTTTTGAAAAAGAATTGAATTTCTTTTTGTGCATTCTCAGTACTGTCTGATCCGTGAACAGAATTCTTGTCTATAGATAAACCATAAAGTTTTCTGATTGTTCCCTCTGCTGCCTTTTTAGGGTCAGTTGCGCCCATAATTTCCCTGTTATTTAACACCGCATTTTTCCCTTCCAAAACCATTACAACAATAGGTCCTGAAGACAAATAGCCACAAAGTTCATCATAAAATGGTTTTGTTTGATGTACCTTGTAAAATTCGGAAGCTTCTTCTTTAGAAATTTTTACTTTTTTTTTTTCTTTTATCGTAAGTCCTTTTTTTACTAAAATTTCTTGAATCTTGTCCTCTAAATTTCTTTCAACAGCATCGGGTTTGATAATTGATAAAGTTTTTTCTAACATATTTCACTCGTAATATTTTTTAATTAGATTATTTAACAATCTTACGCCAAAACCTGTTGCTCCTCTTGGATTTAAATTTGCTGCTTTTTTAGAAAAAGCCATTCCAGCAATATCAAGGTGTGCCCAAGGAGTATTGTTTAAAATAAATCTCTGTAAAAACTGCGCGGCTGTAATTGATCCAGCTCCTCCAGAATAATTAATATTTTGAACATCGGCAACTGTGGAATCTATAAGTTTGTCATAATTTTTATGTAAAGGAAATCTCCAAACCTTCTCATTTACTTCCATGCCTGATTTAAATACTTTATCTGATAGTTCATCATTATTTGAAAATAAACCAGCATACTCTTCACCCAAACACACAATAATTGCTCCGGTTAGTGTCGCTAGATCAATAATAAATTTTGGTTTGAAATTATTTTCGGTATAACTTAATGCGTCTGCTAAAACTAAACGGCCTTCAGCATCAGTATTTAAAATCTCGATTGTTTTTCCTGAAAACGACTTAACAATATCTCCTGGTCTTTGTGCATTTCCGCCTGGCATATTTTCAACTAAACCCACAACGCCAACGACATTTGCTTTAGCTTTTCTCATGGCTAAAGTTTTAAGCAAACCAACTACTACCGCTGATCCTGCCATATCATACTTCATTTCTTCCATAAACCTAGCCGGCTTCAAAGAAATTCCTCCCGTATCAAAACACACTCCTTTTCCAACAAGCGCTATCGGTTTATCTTTTTTATTTTTAGAACCGTTCCACTCAATTGAAACAAGATAAGATTTATTGACGCTTCCTTGTCCAACACCTAGCAACGCATTTAAACCTAAATTTTTCATTTTTTTCTCATCAAGAACGTTAACTTTCAATCCCAATTGTTTGAGTTTTAAAATCTCCTTAACATAATGTTCTGGATTGAGTGTATTTGGTGGTTCGGAAACTAAATCTCTAGTTAAAAAAACTCCATCTTCTACAGCTTTTAAGTCTTTATATTTTTTTTCTATTTCATTTGAAAAAGAAGAAACCAAGTGAAGATTTTTTGAAAAACTTTTTTCCTTTTCTAAATTCTGAGTTTTATATTTATTAAAATCATAACTTTTTAAATTAAACCCATGCACGAAAGACAAGCTATAATTTATTAATTTGTTTTTTTCTGCATTTAGAGAATCTGGATAAAAATCAATTGTTTTAACTTGTTTTGAATTTTTTATATTTAGACAAAAATTGGCACCTAATTCCTCTGCATCAAAATTTGAAACTTTTTTTGAAATTTTAACCACAAAACATTTTAATTTTTCATTGATGTCAAAGGAGAGAATTTTTTCTTTTTGATTTAAGCTTTGAAACCCTTTTACAAATAGTCTAGCCTTTTTCTCTTCATTTTCTGCAAATAGACCTTCTTTGCTTTTAAAAGAAAAACCTTCTCCAGCAAAAAATACGACTGCATCCCTAGAATTGCTGAATTTATTGGAAAATTTTAACATTTTGCTAACGTATAAATTGAATTCTTCCTGAAGTTGTTTTAATAACTATATATAATAATTATTTTTAAATGAAAAACAAATTTTATAAGTACTTTTTTCAGGAATTTTTGAGCCTATTAACCTTGATTATACTAAGTTTAGCTTGTGTAGTTTGGGCTGTACAGGCTGTAAATTTTTTAGATTTAGTAACTGAAGGGGGTCATTCGTTCCGCTTATATTTTAGTTACACAATTTTAGGTCTTCCAAAAATTATTGCCAGATTGCTTCCTTTTGCATTTCTAGTTGCTCTTTGGGTTACAATAATCAAATTTGAAAAAGATAATGAGCTAATAATTTTATGGACCTCCGGATTAAACAAAATAAAAATTGTAAATCTAATTTTATTAATTTCAATTCTCGTAACTTTGTTTCAACTAATAATGAGTTCTATAATTTCTCCGAAATCATTATTCATGTCGAGAGGAATCATAAAAAATTCTGAGTTAAGTTTTTTTCCATCGCTTGTAAAAGAAAAAAAATTTAACGATACCGTGAAAGGACTTACAATATTTGTGGAATCAAAAAAAAATAATAATCTTCAAAATATTTTTTTAAGAGACGATTCTGACGGTAAAGAATCTTCAACAATAATTGCTAAAAGTGGTTATGTAATTAAAAAAGCTGGTCATGATTTTTTAATTTTGTTCGATGGTATGGTACAAAAGGAAAAAGTAAAGAACGGTGAATTTGAAGAAAACAAAATCAGCACAATAAATTTTACTAAAACTGAAATTAATTTATCCAAATATGCTGCAAATACAATCACTCATCCAAAAATACAAGAAAGAACTTCCTTGGCTCTTTTTGCGTGTTTAATAAAATTTACTAGTTCAATTTTTTCAAGTTTTGATTCAAATGATTGGGCCTCAGAAAACTGCTATTACTGGACAGACGAAAAAGATATGAAAAGAAATGCAAATGAATATCTTAATGAGTTGAACAGAAGATTTATTTTACCTTTTTATATACCACTGATTGCTCTTATTTCTTGCTTTCTCTTGTCTTCAAAAAAAGAAAATAAAAATTCGTTATTGAGATTATTTTGTTTTGTAACTGGAGTTTTAATTATAATATTTGCTGAAATTAGTTTAAGATCTGCCAACAATTCTAAAACACTTTTGTATGTATTTTATACTTTTCCACTAGCATTTGGAATTTTAAACTATTTAATTTTATTAAAAATATTTGCTTTTGAAAGTTTAAAAAAATAATGACTATTACATTAACAAAATATTTGACAAAAAATTATTTGAAAACTATTCTGATTGTGTCTTTTGCTTTTACATGTCTATCAATAATTTTAAATTTGTTCGAAGAACAAAATTTTTTTAAAGATCATTCGTATTCAAATATTTTTTTACCATTATTAATGTCATTGTTAAAAACTCCAGAAATATTATATTCATTATTTCCATTCGTGATTTTAGTATCGTCAATTTTTGTTTTTTTACAATTAATGAGAACAAACGAAATCATTCCTATCAAAACCGCTGGAAAATCTAATTTAAACATTATATTTATTTTTTCTATAGTAACATTTTTGATAGGCATCTTGCTTGTTGTGGGTGCTACACCTGTTACGTCAATCCTTACAGAAAAATATTTAGAAATAAAATCCAGCTATACAAAAAATAATGATTACTTGGCTGCTATTACTAATAATGGTATTTGGATAAAAGAAAAAAAAGAAAAAAGCTCTAGCCTAATTAGAGCCAAACAATTAAAAAACAACAAGTTAATACATGTTTCTCTATACCAATTTGATGAAAAAAATAATTTAATTGCAAGAATTGAGTCAGAAAATGCAAACATTAAAACAAAAAAATGGC
>CAZKXT010000004.1:0-12250 GCA_964556965.1 uncultured Alphaproteobacteria bacterium
GAATGTGCCTTGTGGAGATGGAAAAATCTCCAAAACCTATAGCGTCATGTGCAATGCCAGCAGCAGATGGAATGAAAATAAAAACCAACAGCAGTTTTGTTGAAAAATCACGAAAAGGTATTATGGAATTTTTGCTTGCAAACCATCCTCTTGATTGTCCAGTTTGTGATCAAGGCGGAGAATGTGATTTACAAGATCAATCCATGTTTTATGGATCAGAAAATTCAAGATATTTGGAAAACAAAAGACAGGTTAAAGAAAAAAATATGGGGCCATTAATCAAAACACAAATGACAAGGTGTATACATTGTACGAGATGCGTGAGATTCGCAACCGAAGTTGCTGGTGTAACAGAATTAGGCGCAATAGGCAGAGGTGAAGAAATGGAAATCACAACTTACTTGGAAGAGTCAATGCAGTCAGAATTATCGGGAAACGTTATAGATTTATGTCCGGTTGGAGCTCTCACGTCTAGACCTTACGCATTCGAAGCTAGACCATGGGAATTAAAAAAAACCGAAACCATAGATGTAATGGATGCGGTAGGATCAAATATAAGGGTGGATACATATGGTTGGGAGGTTAAAAGAGTTTTGCCTAGATTAAATGAAAGCATAAATGAAGAATGGATATCAGACAAAACTAGATTTTCGTGCGATGGTTTACTTAAACAAAGAATTGATGTTCCGTATATTAGGGAAAATGGAAGATTAAAAAAATCTTCTTGGAATGAAGCTCAAAAAATATTGATAGAAAAAATTAAGACTTTTTCTCCAAATGAAATAGCAGGATGTGCCGGTGGTCTAGTTGATATGGAAGCTTTGTATTGTTTTAAGAAATTTTTTAAAGATACAATTGGCTCTTCAAACATAGAATGTAGAGAGAAAAAAACTTACTTAAATCCTAAACACAAAAGAAATTATATTTTTAATACTTCAATTCAAAATATAGATAAAAGCGATTTTATACTTTTGATCGGATCTAATCCAAGACACGAAGCCACAATAGTTAACCTTAGAATTAGAAAGGCCGTTATCAAAAATAATGCCCAAGCCTATTCAATTGGCAATCCAGGAGACCTATCTTATCCAGTGAAATTATTTGACGGATCAACCTCAGTGATCAAATCCATATATGAAGGCAATCATGAAATTTATGAAAAACTTAAAAATGCTAAAAAACCCGTTGTTATTTTAGGAGAGTCAGCTTTAAAAGGTATTTCCGGAAGATATGTTTTTGAAGCAATAAAAGAAGTTTTGTTTAAATTGAATCATATAAACAAAACCTGGAATGCATTTAATGTTTTAACCCAAAGCGCTTCCAGAATTGGCGCAATTGACTTGGGTATATATTCTATAACAGAAAAAGACAATTATAGTTTTTTTAATTTATTAGATTCTGGGAAATTCAAGTTCCTTTATTTGTTGGGTGCTGATGAAATAAAAATTAATAAAAAAGATGAATTCGTAGTATATCAAGGCAGTCATGGAGATAGGGGTGCCGAAATAGCCGACATAGTTTTGCCTGGCGCCGCCTACACAGAAAAAGATGGAGTTTTTATAAATTTAGAAGGTCGAGTACAAAAGACTTCCAAAGCTTCCTATCCACCAGGAAATTCAAAAGAAGATTGGAAGATTTTGCAGGAACTATCTGTGAAAATGAAAAATCCTATCAATATCAAAGACCATGATGAACTAGAAAGTAAAATTATAAAAGAAATAAAACTATTTTCAGATTTTGATGAATTACCATCCGAGGATTTAAATTTTAATAAACCTACCAAATTAGATTTTATAAATGAGAACATTAATATCGATCAAGTTGATTATTACTATACCAATCCAATTTCAAGAGCTTCTAAGACAATGTCAGAATGTAGAAAAAATAAAAAAGATGGAGCGAGTTACAATGGAGTATTTTAACTTTTTTTTTACAGAAATTTTAAAAATAGTTTATTTATTAATACCTATTTTAGTTACTGTAGCTTTGATTGTATGGTTTGATCGTAGAGTATGGGGGTTTGTCCAAAAAAGAAGAGGACCTAACGTAGTTGGCCCCTTCGGACTTTTTCAAACACTGGCAGATGCATTAAAATATATTTTCAAAGAAATAATAATTCCAGCTAGCGCAAACAAAGTAATTTTTGTTTTTGCTCCAGTAGTCACTTTAACTTTAGCGCTTATTGCTTGGGCAGTTATTCCATTTAGCGAAACATGGATACTTGCCGATATAAATGTAGGTATTTTATATATTTTTGCCGTTTCATCTCTAGGTGTATATGGAATAATAATGGCTGGATGGGCTTCTAATTCTAAATATCCATTTTTAGGAGCCATAAGATCAGCAGCTCAAATGGTTTCATATGAGGTTTCAATTGGAATTATTATTATAAATGTTTTGTTATGTGCTGGTTCGTTTAATTTAAAAGAAATAGTTCTTGCACAACAAAAAATATGGTTTGTAATTCCATTATTTCCCATGTTTATAATTTTTTTTATTTCTGCACTTGCGGAAACCAATAGACCACCTTTTGATTTGCCAGAAGCAGAAGCAGAACTTGTTGCCGGATATCAAACAGAGTATTCAGGAATGATGTACGCAATGTTTTGGTTGGGCGAATATGCAAATATTTTATTACTATGTTCGTTGGGAACAATTCTTTTTTTAGGAGGGTGGCTTTCTCCAATTAATATGTATCCTTTTGATATAATACCTCCAGCTCTTTGGATGATATTTAAAATTTTATTTCTATTTTTTCTTTTTGCTTTGATTAAAGCAATAGTGCCCAGATATCGTTATGATCAGCTAATGCGTTTAGGTTGGAAAGTTTTTCTTCCTCTATCTTTAGTCTGGGTTGTAATCACTTCAAGTTTTTTAATTTATTTTGAAATGTTACCAAATGGTTAGGTTAATTTATGAATTTGAATAGAATTTTAAAAACAATTTTTTTAGCCGATTTTGTTATGGGCTTCGTATTAGCAATTAAACAAATTTTTAAACCAAAAAAAACCATAAATTATCCTTTTGAAAAAGGTAAATTAAGTCCAAGATTTAGAGGAGAGCATGCATTAAGAAGATACCCCAGTGGTGAAGAACGTTGTATAGCATGCAAACTTTGTGAAGCAGTATGCCCAGCACAAGCAATTACAATCGAATCTGAAATGAAAAATGACGGAAGCAGAAAAACTACCCGTTACGATATTGATATGGTTAAGTGTATCTATTGTGGTCTATGTCAAGAATCCTGTCCAGTGGATGCTATAGTCCAAGGTCCAAATTTTGAATTTTCGACAGAAACTAGAGAAGAATTGTACTACGACAAAGAAAAATTATTACAAAACGGGGATAAATGGGAAGATGTTTTGTCGGCTAACATCAGGCTGGACAAACCTTATAGATAGATGATTGTTCACTCAATATTTTTTTACTTTTTTTCTTTTATTGCTGTAATAGCAGCAATAATGGTTACCAGAGCCAAAAATACTGTTCATGGAGTTTTTTTTCTAATATTAGATTTTATAAGTGTCTCGTGTCTCTTTATTATGATTGGAGCAGAGTTTCTTGGGATGATTATGCTAATCGTATACGTGGGCGCGGTTGCAGTTTTGTTTTTATTTGTTGTGATGATGCTGAACGTTAATATCAAAGAAACAACTTTAGAAAAAGTCAAAGAGTTTAGAGGAGTTAAACCAATTGGAATTTTAGTAGGGGTTGTAATTTTTTTAGAATTAATAGTGGTTATTGGAGGGTGGAAATTTAAAGAAAATGTTTTAATTACAAGCTCGCTCGCTGCAAATCAAGATTTAACAAACACAGAGAGTTTAGGAAATATACTATACACAGATTACGTATATCTTTTTCAGATATCTGGACTGATACTTCTTGTAGCTATGATTGGGGCTATAGTTTTAACTTATAGAAAAAAAGAAGGTATAAAAAGACAAAATGTGTTTTCTCAGCTTTCTAGAGAAAAAAGAGATTCAGTAACTTTAGCAAAAGTAAAAATTGGAGAAGGAGTTAAAATTAATGATTGAAATAGGTTTGGGACACTATCTAACGCTGAGCGCAATAATTTTTACTATTGGAATATTTGGTATATTTCTAAATAGAAAAAACGTTATTGTTATTTTAATGTCAATTGAACTTATTTTGTTAGCAGTAAATATTAATTTGGTATCATTTTCTGTTTATACACAAGATTTATTAGGACAAATATTTGCAATGTTCATTCTAGCAGTGGCTGCGGCAGAAGCAGCAATTGGTCTTGCAATAATTGTTGTATATTTCAGAAACAAAGGTTCTATAAAAATAGAAGATATTAGTTCTATGAAAGGTTAGCATTATATGGATTTAGCAATTATTTTTTCACCGTTGATTGGATCAATTCTTTCAATCTTGCTTGGAAATAGGTTGGGTTACAGATATTCGCAGCTCATTACTTGTTTATTTATTTTAATTTCTGCAATTTTTTCTACTTTTATTTTCTATGAAGTAAATTTTAATAATATTTTTTATAACAACGATATTTTTGTTTGGGTTACCTCAGGTCAATTCGAAGCTTCTTGGTCCATCTATATCGATACTCTTACTTCAGTGATGTTGATTGTTGTAACTTATGTTTCGTTGTTAGTTCATGTTTATTCAATTGGATACATGGATCATGATCCTCACAAACCCAGATTTATGTCTTACTTATCTCTTTTTACATTTGCCATGTTGGTGCTTGTCACATCAAACAATTTTTTACAATTATTTTTTGGCTGGGAAGGCGTAGGACTTTGCTCTTATCTTTTGATTGGGTTTTGGTATAAAAAAAAATCTGCAAACAATGCAGCTATAAAAGCGTTTATTGTGAATAGAGTTGGTGATTTTGGTCTTATCATAGGAATATTTCTAATATTTTTATATTTTGATACAATTTATTATTCAGATGTTTTTAGCAATGCTGCTAATTTTAAAGATACAACAATATTTTTTCTTGGATTTGAATTTAGTTTAATAACTCTAATTTGTGTCACTCTTTTTATTGGTTGTATGGGTAAATCAGCTCAAATATTTTTGCATACGTGGCTGCCAGACGCAATGGAAGGACCTACACCAGTTTCTGCGCTCATCCATGCTGCCACAATGGTGACTGCTGGAGTATTTTTAGTAGCGAGATGTTCCCCAATATTCGAATACTCTCAAGTTGCCCTAAATTTTGTTGCAGTTATAGGAATGATAACAGCATTTTTTGCAGCTTCAGTTGCTTTGGTTCAAAATGATATTAAAAGAATTATTGCCTATTCGACTTGTAGTCAGTTGGGATATATGTTTTTTGCCTGTGGAGTTGGAGCTTACCATGTTGCAATTTTCCATCTATTTACTCACGCATTTTTTAAATCCCTTCTGTTTTTGGGATCAGGTTCTGTTATCCATTCATTAAAAAATGAACAGGATATTAGATTTATGGGGGGCATTTGGAAAAAAATGCCATACTCTTACGTATTAATGGTGATAGGAACGCTTGCTTTAACAGGTTTTCCTTTTTTTTCAGGCTATTATTCAAAAGATGCCATCATTGAATTTGCGTATCTAAAAAATTCTAACATTGGAAGTCTAGCTGCTTTTGTGGGTATAACGACAGCATTTATGACTGCAATTTATTCTTGGAGATTAATATTCAAAACTTTTCATGGAAAATATAAAAATGAAAAAATTAAACTCAATTTAATACACGAGTCTTCGCTTATAATTATTGTACCTTTAGTCCTTCTTTCAATCGGGTCAATATTTTCTGGTTATTTATTCAAAGACTTATTTATTCACCACAATTTTTTGGATTTTTGGGGTTCTTCAATTTTCTTCCTAAACGAAGTTTCTGAAAAACACCCTCCAGTTTGGTTTATTATTTTAACACCTCTGTTGGTGATATCAGCAATCCCTATTGCTTATTATTTATATATTCAAAATACAAAAATTCTTTCAAAATTTACAAATGATAATTTAAAAGTCTATAACTTTTTATTAAACAAATGGTATTTTGATGAAATATATAATTTAATTTTTGTAAATCCTTTAAAAAAAATAGGATACTTTTTTTGGAAATCGGGAGACATTAATACGATTGACAGATATGGCCCAAATGGTATTTCAAAAATAATAAAAATAATTTCAAATAAAGCTGCAATTTTTCAAAGCGGATATTTAAATCACTACGCCTTTATTATGTTGATTGGTTTAACAATTATTTTAACTTATTTGGTAATATTTTAATGAATTTTCCTATACTTTCTTTTATAACATTTTTTCCATTGCTAGGGGCAGTGTGTATATTTGCCATTCAGGAAAAAAAAACGGATTACATCAAAAATTCAAAAAATGTTGCAATATTTGCGTCTGTACTTAATTTTGTTCTTTCTTTATATCTTTGGTTTAATTTTGATAATACTCACTCTGGATTTCAATTTGTTGAAGAATACGAATGGTTGAAAGGCTTTATCAACTTCAAATTTGGAATTGATGGCATCTCTATAATTTTTATTTTGCTCACTACTTTTATCGCTCCCATATGTATTTTTTCGGGAATTAACAGCATAAGTTTTAGAATAAAAGAATTCTTAATACTCATATTGTTGATGGAAACATTAATGATTGGAGTATTCTGTTCCCTAGATCTTGTAATTTTTTATTTATTTTTTGAAGGTGGACTAATACCAATGTTTTTGCTTATAGGTATATGGGGTGGAGAGAAGAGAATTTACTCTGCATTTAAATTTTTCTTATTCACTTTGCTTGGATCAGTATTAATGCTTGTTGCCATAATTACTATATTTATTCTAACTGGCTCCACCGATGTTGAACAACTTTTAAATTTAAAAATACCAGAGAATTACCAATATTTTTTGTGGTTAGCATTTTTTAGCTCCTTTGCTATTAAAATGCCGATGTGGCCATTTCATACATGGCTTCCAGATGCTCATGTAGAAGCTCCTACTGCTGGCTCTGTAATTTTGGCAGCGATTTTACTTAAAATGGGCGGTTATGGTTTTATTAGGTTTTCAATAGGTTTGTTTCCTAATGCATCAGAATATTTCGCTGTCTTAATTTATGCATTAAGTGTTATTGCGATTATATACACCTCTCTTGTAGCTTTAATGCAAGATGATATGAAAAAATTAATTGCCTATTCTTCCGTTGCTCACATGGGTTTTGTTACAATAGGTATTTTTACAATGACAAAACAAGGTGTGGAAGGTGCTCTAATCCAAATGTTGAGTCACGGAATTATTTCAGCGGGTTTGTTCTTATGTGTTGGTGTTCTATACGATCGAAAACACTCTAGATTGATTTCTTCTTACTCTGGCGTTGTAAATTTTATGCCAAAGTATTCGTTATTTTTTATGATTCTAACCTTAGGAGCTATTGGATTGCCTGGTACCAGCGGTTTTGTAGGAGAATTTTTAGTTTTGGTTGGGGCGTTTAAGGTAAGTAAATTTATTGCTATTCTGTCCAGCACAGGAATAATTTTAGCGGCAGGATATATGTTATGGTTATACAAAAGAGTAGTTTTTGGATCTATTTTAAATTCGAATTTAAAAAATATTAAGGATTTAAATATTTTTGAAAATTATTATCTTCTAGCATTAGTGGCTGTAACATTATTTTTTGGTTTTTATCCCGATCCTTTATTTCAAACGTTTAATTTGTCCGTTGATAATTTAATTTTACAATATGAGATGAGATAAAATTCATATGAATATAATTGCTACAATAATACCAGAAATTTTTTTATCAATTTCAATTATGATTTTGCTTATCTTTGGAGTTTTTATTAAAGAAAGTTTTAATATTGTTTATAAAAGCTCTATTGTAGTATTAATTTTTGCTATTCTACTTTTAGTTAATAATTTTGAAAATTTTTCTCAAATATTTAATGATAGTTATTTAATTGATGATTTATCAAATTATATCAAAACCTTATCGATTATTTCAGCGATCGTTGTTTTGTTGATATCATACGAATATATTAATTCATTAAAAATAAATAAATTTGAGTATCCTATTTTAATAATATCTTCTCTTTTGGGCGCTATGATTATGATTAGCGCCAATGATCTAATAGTTTTTTACATGGGTTTAGAACTACAATCACTGCCACTTTATGTTCTGGCGTCAATTGATAGAGAAAATGAAAGATCTACGGAGGCAGGTCTTAAATATTTTGTATTAAGCGCCTTGTCCTCTGGTCTTTTACTCTATGGCTGTTCATTAATTTATGGTTTTACTGGATCAACTAATTTTCAATCAATTGCACAAAATTTTAATTCTAACAATCTGGGATTAATTTTTGGAATTGTTTTTATAATTGTTGGGTTAGGATTTAAAATTTCCGTAGTTCCTTTTCATATGTGGACACCTGATGTATACGAGGGGTCTCCCACATCCGTAACAATTTTCTTTGCATTGGTTCCAAAGATTGCAGCTATGACCGTGTTTATTAGATTTACCAATGTAGCTTTTACAAACATTTTTGATCAATGGCAGCTGATCTTAATTTTCTTATCAGTTGGATCAATGATACTTGGGGCCGTGGCTGCAATTGGACAAGAAAATATAAAAAGATTAATGGCCTATAGCTCTATTGGTCATATGGGATATGCATTGGCTGGGATTCTAACAGGAACAATTGAAGGAACAAAAAGTACAATAATTTATTTAACAATTTATGCGGTAATGAATACAGGAATATTTGCCTGTATATTTTTCATGAAAAGAAGAGAAAAATATGTTGAAAATATAAAAGATTTGTCAGGGCTGTCCAAAACAAATCCTTTGTTGGCTATTGGCTTTTTGATTATGCTATTTTCTTTAGCGGGCATACCTCCTTTAGCTGGATTTTTTGCAAAGTTTTATATTTTTGTAGCAGTACTGGACTCAAAACTTTATTTATTAGCTGTTATAGGACTTGTTACAACAGTTATTTCTGCATTTTATTATCTTAGAATAGTAAAAATAATTTATTTTGATGAATCTAAAATTTCCTTTCAAGATGTTAAAAACTTGCCACTAAAGTTTGTTTTATTAACTTCAAGTTTACTTATTTTGTTATATTTTGTTTATCCTTCCATATTGATTGATATGACGTCATCAATTAGTTTAGGTCAATGAATTTTAATATATATAATTACAATAAAATACCAAGCACTAACAACGAAGCAATTAAACTTATTAAAAAAAAAAATATGAAACAAGGACTAGTGTTTTCTAAAATTCAGACCAACGGAAGAGGAACTAGAGGAAAAAAATGGATTTCAAAAAGTGGAAATTTTTTTGGGTCAATCTTTTTTCAATTAAAAAAAAATACACCAAAGTTTTATGAATTTTCAGTGATTACTCCAGTTCTAATAACAAAAAAAATTAAAGAAATTACAGATTGTAAAAATATTTATATAAAATGGCCTAATGACATATATATTAATAATCAAAAAGTTTGTGGAATTTTGCAGGAAGTTATACAAAATGGAAATAATCAAAAATATTTGATCATTGGAATTGGAATAAATTTGGTTTCACATCCCACAATAAGAAACCAAAATATATCTGATATTAAGAAGGAAACAAAGGTGCTTATTAAGAACAACGAAATGTTAAATGAAATTAAGGAATCTTTTCAGATCTTCTTTAAAAACATTAAGTTTTATAGTTATAAAAAATATATGAGTTTAGGAAACTCTCTATCAAGATAACAAAATGAATTTTATAGTCGCAGATATAGGAAATACATTTATAAAAATTTGTACCGTTGATGAGAAAACTTTAAAAATCAAAAGAACAAATTTAATAAGAAGTGATAAAAAAATTAATTTTTTAAAAATAAATAAAATTTTTAAAAAAAAAATTAGAAAAGAAGTGTTATTTGCGAGCGTAGTTCCACAAAAATTCTTTTTATTAAAAAAATATTTAAAAAATAAATTTGATTTAAAAGCAACTGAAATAAAAAGTTTAAACCTAAAACAATTAGTTAAATTGGATATAAAAAAACCTAATCAAGTTGGCTCAGACAGAATTTCCAATGCTATTGGCGTACTAAAGAATCATTTTTCAGATTCAATTGTCATTGATTTTGGAACAGCAACTACATTTGATGTGGTTTTTAAAAAAAAAATCTATTCTGGCGGATTAATTGCACCAGGGATAGATTTGTCAATTAAAAATTTAGCAGAATCCACAGCTTTATTGCCAATTTTTAAAATTAAAAAAACAAAAAAAATTATAGGAAAAAATACTATTGAAGCTTTAAGATCTGGTTTTTATGAAGGGTACTCAGGTTTAATTGATAGAATAATTTTTAAAATATATAAACATTACAAAAAAAATTTTAAAATAATTTTAACTGGTGGATATGCGTATTTGTTTGAAAAAAACCTTAATTACAAAGTAATAGTGGACAAACTTTTAACCATCAAAGGTTTGGTGGAAATTTATAGGTACAATTTTTTATGAACAAAGAACTATTTTTTTGTCCACTTGGAGGATCAGGGGAGATTGGCATGAATATGAATTTATTTGGGTACGGCTCTCCGGAAGATACCAAATGGCTAATCGTTGATATGGGAGTCACATTTGCCGATGAATCTGTTCCCGGTATTGATTTAATTTATCCTGATCCAGGATTTATAGTTGATAAAAAAAAAGATTTATTAGGAATTGTATTAACCCACGCACATGAAGATCACATAGGATCAGTAGCTCATATATGGCCAAAGTTAAAATGCAATATTTATTCAACGCCATTCACATCTGTTTTGATAAAAGAAAAATTTAAGGAAAAAAAAATTGATATTGAAAAATATTTAAAAATCGTTCAATTGAATGGATCAATTAAGTTGGAAAATTTTAATGTGGAATTTGTAACTTTAACACATTCAATTTTAGAGCCAAATGGACTTATTATAAAAACACCAATGGGTACAATTCTACACACAGGAGATTGGAAGTGTGACCCAAATCCGCTTATCGGAGATTCAATTAATGAAAAAAGATTAAAAGAAATTGGAAACGAAGGTGTGGTCGCTATGATATGCGATTCAACAAATGTTTTTAACCCAGGAAGAGCAGGATCGGAAAATGATGTAAGGGATAGTCTTTTGAAGATTATGAGAAATATTAACAAAAGAATTATAGTTACTTCTTTTGCTTCAAATGTTGCAAGAATGGAAACCATATTTTATTGTGCAGAAAAAACAGGAAGAGAAATATCTTTAGTCGGCAGATCAATGAATAGAATTTTTAAAGCTGCACGGCAATGTGGTTATTTAGATAAAGTTAAAGAGCCAATTGATCCTAGGGATGCAAAAAAAATACCAAGGGAAAAAATTGTTCTTTTATGTACAGGATCTCAAGGTGAACCAAATGGAGCAATGATGCGGATCACAAATGATATTCATCCTGATATTGCCATAGAAAAAGAAGACACAGTAATTTTTTCTTCAAAAATTATTCCAGGAAATGAAAAAAAACTTTTTAAAATGCACAACCAACTTGTTAAGAATGGTATAGAGGTAATTTCTGAAGAAAACGAATTTGTTCATGTTTCTGGGCATCCTAACAGAGAAGATTTAAAAGACATGTATAATTGGATAAAACCCAGATCAGTGATTCCTGTTCATGGCGAGCATAGACACATGGTTGAGCATATTAGCTTTGCAAAAGAAATGCAGGTTCCTTATCCCCTGCAGGTTGAAAATGGAGATGTAGTAAAAATTCCTAAAAATGGAAAACCCGAAATAGTAGATAAAGCCCCTACTGGAAGAATGTATTTGGATGGCAGTGTAAGCATTGGAGAAGATTCGAAATCAATAAAAGAAAGAAAAAACTTATCATTTAACGGTCTTCTTGAAATAACTATAATAGTAAACGAGAAAGGAAATGTAAAAAAACCATTTATTTCTTTGATTGGCTTGCCTGTTTCCGAAGAATCAAAAATGGATTTTCAAATGGATTTAGAACATGAAATATACAAAATTTGTAAAACTTTTTCTGCAGGGAATCCAAAACAAGAAAAGAATCTTCAAGAAAAAATTAAATCAAACTGTAGAAAGATTATTAAGAATAGAATAGGCAAAAGACCATTTACAAATATAAAATTAATTAGGTATTAAAATGTATATCTCTCAACTATTTTTGCCAATGATAAAAGAAATTCCATCTGAGGCCAAGATTAAATCTCATCAACTAATGTTAAGAACTGGAATGATTAAGCAGTCTT
>CAZKXT010000005.1:0-11228 GCA_964556965.1 uncultured Alphaproteobacteria bacterium
CTTGAAGTTTTCTTCCAAATTTTTCCTGAAGGCCTTTTTTTGATAGATAAGTAATGTGTGCGGCCATTCTTGCCACTGCCAATCCTTTATCAGGAGAAGAATTTTCTTTTTTCCAATTTGGATCGGCCATAATAGCTTGGCGTCCCAATTCATTTAAAGCAATATTTTGAGCAGAATGACTAGCGCTACATGCTATTGGAATAGCAGAGTGTGACATATCAGGATATAAAGCTGCAAATTGCAAAACTTGCATGCCTCCCATTGATCCACCTGTTACCGCAAGCAATTTTTTAATTCCTAAATGATCCAATAAATATCTTTGAGCTCTAACCATATCTCTAATTGTTATTATTGGAAATGTAGTTCCAAATAATTTATTCGTTTCAGGATTTGTTTCTGTAGGTCCATAGCTGCCCATACATCCACCAATAACATTTGCGCAAATTACAAAATATTGATTAGTATCAAATGCTTTTTCAGGCCCTACAACTGTTGTCCACCAACCTTCTCTTTTAGTTACAGGATTAATGTTAGCGCAAAATTGATCTCCTGTTAGTGCATGAAAAACAAGTATGGCATTATTTTTTTTTTTATTCAGAGTTCCGTAGGTTTCATATGCCAAAGGAAAATCTTTAATTATTTTACCACAATCGAGCTCAAGAGATTGAGTAACAATTAGTTTTTTTATATTTTTTTTTTCACTATTCATAAATCACATAAAAAAAAAGCCCAGCTAAGCCGGGCCAAAACCTTTTTAGCTGTTTTTTTTAAGCGCTCGCAATTAAGTTAAATCAGCGCTGGTTTCTTGTACTAAAAACCAATTCTTTTGTCAATTTAGGTGGTATTTATTTTGCAACAAGGACGGGTATATTGTATCTAGCATTATAATTTATTTATATATTGATCAAAACTATGATTTTGCCAAAACCAAGAAAAATTGATGTTGAAAGGTACATTGGAGGATTATCTAAACTTGAAAAAATCGATAATCCAATAAAATTATCCGCAAATGAATCGGCTTTAGGGCCCAGTCCAAAAGCTTTAGAAGCTTTTGAAAGAGATAAAGATAAAATTTTTAAATATCCAGAGTCTGATTCCACTTCTTTAAGAAACGTTATAGCGAAAAGTTTTAACATTAACGAAGAAAGAATTATTTGTGGCTCAGGCTCTGATCAAATTTTTGATCTAACATGTAGATTATTTATAGAGCCCGGAGATGAAGTTGTAGTTACCGATTTTGGATTTATTATGCACCGGATATATGCATCACTCTACCAAGCTAAGGTGATATTAGCCAAAGAAGAAAATTTTAAAGCATCTGTGGATGAAATATTAAAAAAAGTTTCCAATAAAACTAAAATTGTATTTATTGCAAATCCTAATAATCCAACTGGAACTTACATATCAAAAAACAGCATGCTTAATTTAAGAAAAAGACTCAGAAGCGACATACTTTTGGTTGTTGATGATGCGTATTTTGAATTTTTAAATAAAGAAGATTATGTATCCGGTTTAGAGCTTTTTAAAAATTCTGAAAATGTTTTGATTACAAGAACCTTTTCAAAAATTTATGGTCTTGCTGGATTAAGATTGGGTTGGGCTTATTCTTCAAAAAAAATTATCAATGCAATGTATCAAATTAAACCACCTTTTAATGTAAACAGAACTGCTCTTGCGGCAGGTGTCGCGGCTATCCAAGATAATGAGTGGACACAAAAAGCAATTGAGTATAATACATTATGGTCAAAAAAAATATTTTCAGTTTTACAGGAATATAAAATTAAAACAAATGAACCAACTGCAAACTTTTTTTTAATGAATTTTGATCAAATAAAAATTAATTCAGATAAGATTTTTGAAGAACTATCTAACAAACGATTAATTTTAAGAGAAATGAAGCAATATAAAATACCTAATGCTTTAAGATTGACTATCGGAGATGAACAAGCAAATGAACATTTTATTAAATCTATAGGAAAGATATTGAAGTAATGTTTAAGAAAATTTGTATAATTGGATGTGGTTTAATAGGATCTTCATTAGCAAGAGCTATAAAAGAAAATAATCTTTCAAACAAAATAGTTTCTTCGAATAGATCAAATGTGGCAAATAAAAAAGTCATTGAATTAAATATAGTTGACGATTCAAGTTCAGACACAGCAAAAATGGTCAAAGATTCTGATCTGACTGTAATTGCGACTCCGCTAAGCAGTTATAAAGTTGTGATTTTAAAAATAAAAAATTCATTAAAAAATGGATCAATATTAACTGATGTGGGATCGGTCAAAAGCAAAGTCATTCCTTTGGTTCAAAAAAATGTTCCGAAGGGTGTTTCTTGGATTCCATCCCATCCAATTGCTGGAACAGAAGAAAGCGGTCCGGAATCTGGATTTTCTAAGCTTTTCAAAAACAGATGGTGCATACTAACACCAAGCAGCCAAGCAAAAGATACAGATGTAAAATTGCTCGAAACTTTTTGGAAAAAAATTGGTAGCAAGGTTGACATTATGAATGCAAAGCAACACGATTATATTTTGTCAATCACGAGTCATATACCGCATTTAATGGCATATAATATTGTAAACACAACCTTGAAAATTAAGAAGAAAAAAGAACAAGAGGTCATCAAATATAGTGCTGGCGGATTGAGAGATTTTACTCGAATTGCGGCCTCTAATCCTATTATGTGGCGAGATATTTTTATTCAAAATAGTGAAAATGCATCCAAAATGATTGATGAGTTTATAGAAAATCTTCAAGATTTAAAAAAAGCAATTAAAAACAAGGATGAAAAAAAATTAGAAAAAGTTTTTACAAAAACAAAAAAAATTAGAAAAGAAATTGTGAAAGCAGGTCAGGACATAGGAAAACCTGATTTTGGAAGAAAATAATAATTAAGAGATATTCTTAATTTCGCTATAGATCTTTGTTTCTAAATTTTTAACAAATTCATCTCGATTAAGCCCAGGTTCTATAGGTTTCAAAAAAGATACTATTATTTTTCCCGGATATTTGATAATTCCTTTTTTAGGCCAGACATTACCCGAATTTAGAGCAACAGGAACACAGGCAATGTTTAGTGTTTCATATATTTTACCAACTCCCTTTTTAAAAGGTACTTGTTCTTCCACTTTGGTTCTGGTTCCTTGAGGAAATATTAAAAGAGGTCTATTTTCATTTTTAATAATTGCGGCAACTCTGTCAAAAAAATTAAGATTATCTTTTGTAGTCGTGTCTCTTACTATTTCTATGGACTTTATTTTTTTTAAATAAAGTCCAAATAGTGGAATTTTTAATAGTTCTTTTTTTAAAATAAAAACAGGATAGTCAAGAACACTTTGAAGTGCAAAAGTTTCAAACATTGATTGATGTGCCGAAGCCACAAAATATTTTTTATCTTTGGGAATATTATCTTTACCTTTAAATTCTACCTTAGTATTTAAAAAAATTTTAACAATAAAAACTACATAATGTCCTAAAAATTTTCCAAAAAACAAAGTAAATTTTGCAGGTAAAAATAGAGCTGGTAATGCAATTATAAAAATAGCAACAATTCCAAAATATAAAATGCAATTAAATAATAATGATCTTAAAAGTAACATTTGATTTGAATATAAATTAGTTATTAACTAAACTTTCTAAACTTTGTCTTTTTCTAATTATTCTATATTTGGAGCCATTTACCAAGATTTCTCCAATTGCTGGTCTTAAATTGTAGTTTGATGACATCGACATTCCATAAGCTCCTGTATTTTTAAAAACAACATAATCGCCTTCTTTAATTTGAGAAAATTTTTTTTTGTTCAGAAATCTATCTGAACTTTCGCAAACAGGACCTACAAATTCTAAGTTTCCTTTAATACGGTTATTTGATTTTTTTATTGGGATGATTTCATGCATCGAATCATAAAGTGCAGGTCGCATTAAATTATTCATGCCAGCATCTAAAATAATAAATTTTTTATTATTGCTACTTTTTATGTAAATTATTTTAGAAACTAATACTGATGTATTTCCAATAATAAACCTGCCTGGCTCAAATATAATTTTTATTTTTTTATTTTTTGTAAACTTTTTGACTTCGTTAGCATATTTTTTCAAATTCAATTCTTTTTGTTTTTGAGAGTATGGAATACCCATTCCTCCACCTAAATCTATAAATTTTAAATTTATTTTTGTGTTAGATATTAATTTATTTAATATTGATAACGTTTTTCTAAATGGGTTAACATTTAATATCTGACTTCCGATATGAACGCTTATTCCTTCTAGTTTTAAATTTTTCATATTTTTTATTTTTCTTACTAATTGAAAGCAATCTTTATAAAGCATCCCAAACTTATCCTGAGTTCTTCCCGTTGAAATTTTTTTATGAGTATTGCTGTCAACATTAGGATTTAATCTTATTCCTATAGATGTTTTTTTAGATAGTTTTTTTGACAAATTATTTACAAGCACTGCTTCGTTTTCAGATTCTATGTTTATCAAAAGTATTTTTTTTTGAATCGCAATTCTAAGCTCATCTTCTGTTTTGCCAACTCCAGAAAATACTATTTTTTTTGGGTTAATCCCAGCTTTTAGAGCTCTAAGAAGCTCTCCAGCAGAAACCACATCTGCTCCAGCTCCTAGTTTTTTTAATTCTCGTAATAGAAAAATATTATTATTGGATTTAACTGCAAAACATATTAATGGAGAGATCTTGCTAAATATTTTTGAAAAATTTGTAAAGTTTTTTATAATTGTGGCTTTTGAGTAACAATAAAAAGGAGTTTTATTATTTTTAGCCAAACTATAGGCACTGCAATTTTCAAAAAATAAACTGTTATTTTTATAGTGAATAAATTTCATTTACTAAATTGTTTTTGTTGTTTTTTTTAATAAAAAGGATGATTGGTATACTGGATCATCCTTCTTTCCACAACCTGTTATTAGACAGGCCAAAATCATTAAAGCCATTACTATTCTAAACATTTAAATCCCTTTTATAAATTTTGATCATTTTTTTTACATTTTTTTCAGATGTTCCGCCATAAGACGTTTTTGAATTCATAGAATTTATAACGTTAAATACTTTCATAACATTCGTATCTATGTTTTTAACAAATTTTTTTACTTCTGTATGAGTTAATTCATCAAGTGTTTTTTTATTTTTTTCTGCATAATTAACTAACTTTGCGGAAATTTTATAAGCCTCTCTAAAAGAAAACCCTTTTTTTTGAACTAAATAATCTGCAAAATCTGTTGCAGTGGTAAAACCTTGTTTTGCTAAACTGAGCATTCTTTTTTTGTTTGGTATTATATTTTTAATTAATTCTTTCAGAACTATTAAGGAATTTAGCAGAGTGTCAAAACTTTCAAAAACCAAAGATTTGTCATCTTGCATATCTTTATAATAGGATACAGGCAAACCTTTCATTATTGAAAGCATGGATTGCAGTTTTCCAAAATTATTTGCGGCCTTTCCTCGAATTAATTCTACTGGATCGGGATTCTTTTTTTGTGGCATAATAGAAGAGCCAGTTAATAAACTATCTTTGAAAGTGATTAATTGAAAAACATCAGAATTCCAAATTACAAAATCTTCAGCTATTCTAGAAATATGCATTGCACAAATTGCAGCAGAAGATAAAAAATCCAATGCAAAATCTCTGTCAGAAACTGTATCGAGAGAATTTTTTGTTGGGTTATTAAAATTAAGTTTTTTTGAAGTATAAAATCTATCAATTTTGTAGGATGTGCCTGCTAACGCCGCAGCTCCCAAAGGACATTCATTCACGTATTTTATGTTTGATATGAATCTTTCTTTATCTCTGTTTAACATTTCCACACAGGCAAGCAAATAATGTGCAAAAGATATTGTTTGAGCATTTTTAAGGTGTGTGAAACCAGGCATGACTGTAGCAGTGTTTTTTTCAGCTTTTGTTATTAGTTCTTTTATTATTTTATTAATACTATTTATTATTAATTTATTAGAATTTTTAATCCATAATTTGAAGTCAGTTACGACTTGATCATTTCTTGATCTTGCTGTGTGTAAATATCCAGCCTCTTTTCCAATTAATGAAAAAAGTCTTTTTTCTATATTTAAATGAATATCTTCATATTTTTTATTAAATTTAAACTGGTTTTTATCTATTTCCTTTTTAATTTTTTTTAACCCAATAATAATTTTTTTTGATTGTTTGGTAGTGATAATTTTTTGTTTTGATAGCATTTGAACATGAATTATTGATGCCAAAATATCTTCGGTATATAATCTTTTGTCGACGTCTAGGGAAGATCCTATATCTTGAAAAAAGCCTGATAACTGGTTTTTAAATCTTGCCGACCAAATTGTATTATTTTTTTTGTTCATAACTTATGTTACTTAGTTATTTATATGAATTTTTCTTTAAATACAAATTATGTAGAACCTGTTTCGCAAGAAGACCCAAAGTCAATTATTATAATGTGTCATGGTTTTGGAGGTGATGGGAATGATATTAAAATATTAGCAGAAAGTTGGAAAAGATTTTTACCTAACACCGGATTTTATTGTCCGAATGCACCAGAAATTTGTTCTGTTAATCCAAGCGGTTTTCAATGGTTTGATTTGATGGATGATAATAAAAATTTAATAATTGAAAAATCAATTGTTGCAGAAAAAATTTTAAATAATTTTATTAATGAGATTCTAGACAAACATAGAATTTCTAAGAAATCTTTATGCTTAGTAGGTTTCAGCCAAGGTTGCATGATTATTTTACAAGCAGCAATTAAACAGAGAGATAAAATGAATTGTATCGTTGGATTTTCAGGAAAAATTATAGACGAAGATCATCTAGAAAAAAATTTTTTCTCAAAGCAAAATATATTTCTTTTACACGGAGATAAGGACACTGTTGTCCCAACTTCACACTTATTAGAAGCTAAACTATTCTTTGGCAGAATGGGAAACAAAATTAAGACAAAAATATTAAAAAATTGTGAGCATCGTATACCTGTTGAGGCCTCAAGCTTAGCTTTGGAGTTTATTAAAAAAAATATCTAAATTAAATAAAAATTTATACTCTTGAAAAGTTGATCAGCATAAGCTAGTTTTATAGGCCATGATTATTGCTGCTACAGAGAGAGTTCCTCTAGAAAAGTGCCCGGCGCTTGTTTTGAATGCCGACTTTAGACCGTTAAGTTATTACCCTCTTTCACTTTGGTGTTGGCAGGATGCTATTAAATCAGTTTTTTTAAATAGAGTAATGATCGTTTCTAATTATGAAAGAAAAGTTAGAAGTCCATCTTTTGAAATGAATTTGCCTAGTGTAATTGCTTTAAAAAATTTTATACAACCAAGTAAACAACCTAATTTTACTCGATTTAATGTTTTCTTGCGTGACAAATTTACTTGTCAATATTGTGGAGATAAAAAAGACCTTACCTTTGATCACCTACTACCTAAATCAAAAGGAGGTTTAACCAACTGGGAAAATGTTGTTACAGCATGTTCAGTGTGTAATGTAAAAAAGGGCGGTAGATTGTATATGCACTCCGGAATGATTTTAAGACGAAAACCCTATTCACCAAGTTTAGAAGATCTTCATTACAACGGTAGAAATTTCCCCCCAAACTTTTTACATGAAAGTTGGATGGATTATTTGTATTGGGATGTTGAGCTTGAACCTTAATTAAATTTTTTTAGATATTTCTATAGCTAATTTTGATCCAGTTTTAATTAATTTGTCCAAAAATGAGTATGGCCCTTCTTTTGTTGCGCCTTCTTCGTAGGCCATGTTTTTATGATCTAATTCATCAGATCGAAATTGAATAATTTTTTCCTTCAAACCATTTTCATCATTGCCCAAGTTATCAATTTGGGAGGCATAGTGTTTATCGATCACTTCCTCCACCGATGCAGTACAAAGCATAGTAGCTTTTTTTCCCATCATTACTGTTCCAAATCCCAAAGTAACACCCACTAAATCCCACAGTGGTAAAAAATAGGTTGGCTTTATATTTCTTTTTTGGATTTCATTTTCAAAATATTCCAAATGTACTTTTTCTTGTTCTTTCATGTTTTCAATTTTATCTAATAGATCCTTATCTTTTTTGATAGTTTTTAAAGCCAATAGTTGACCTTCATAAATTTTTATAGCACCACGTTCCCCAGCATGATCTACTCTAATTATTTCTTCTAAAGTTTTTTTATTTGTTTTTTCCATAATCTATAAATAATTTTGTAAATATAGCACTTAACCCAAGAGAAAAAATGGTATTAATTGTAGCGAGAGAAAGGCCTAATATTCTAAAAGTCACGTCTTTACAACTTATTATGTTATTATTTTTTAGTTCCTCAAGCAGATTCTCTTTTGTCAATGCTTTGTCAATATCGGTAGTACAAGCGAACGATTCTCTGAAAAAACCTTGTTCTATACCAAAATGATAAAAAGATAACAGGAAACCAATAAAAAATGTTAGAGATATTATTAGTGAAATTATTTTTTCATTCTTATTAACCAGAAGCATCTTAATTATCAGTAAGGCTGATATAAAATATGGTATTCGTTCATATGTACACAATTTGCAAGGTTGATGATCTAATCCGTACTGAATTATAAAAGCAAGAACGAGAATAAAAAAAATAAAAACCAGTATAGAAACTAAAAATATTTTATTTTTTTGTTTTGTTGCCATTTATTTTATAAATAAAAAGTAAATTCCCGATCCTATTATAATAATTATTCCAGCTATAATCGTAGTCCATTTTGTCCCACTTTTTTCTAACAAAGGGCCTATTTTTGCTCCGTACTTATAAGATAAATATGCAACTAAAAAAAATCTTAAACCTCTTGTAACAATGCATATAAAAATAAAAGAAATTAAATCAAAATGGATAATACCGCTAGAAATAGTTAAAAGCTTAAATGGTAATGGAGTAAAACCAGCCGTTACCAATATACCTAACCACGCAAAGAAACCTCCGCCCGTTTTAAACTTTTCTTTGAAACTATCTGAATATTCGTAACCATAAAACTCAAAAATTTTTGTTGCCACTTCATTTAAAGAGAAGCCAATGTAATAACCAAATAAAGCACCTAACACTGAAAAAATGGTTGCTATTAATGCTATTCGAATAAATTCATTTTTCTTTGAAATTACCATTGGAATTATCATGACATCTGGCGGTATAGGGAAAAAAGAACTTTCAATAAATGCTTCAATAGCTAGAATTGGTTTGGCATATCTATAACCAGCCCAGGCGACACATTTATCATATAATTTTTTAATCATTTTTATATTTAAAATTTATTTATATTATGTAATATGTCATAATGGACATCAAAAAGGGTTTAATTCAATTAATCGTTAGTCTAGTTCTGTCTCCAGTTATTGTGTACATAATCCTTACAATTGCAAGATTAAGTGGAGCCGATTATGAGATATCCAACGGAGACGCGTTTATAATTTGGCTATTAATGGCCATTTTAATTAAACAAAGTTTGTTCAGCAAATAATATTATAATCTATAAATAACAATGTCAGAAGTTTTTGGTATCACAGTTTGTTCAGATTTTGGAAAAGATATGATCCAGTTAGATTCCGTTGAAGCAATTGCGGGCAAGGGTATAGTTGAAGATAGATATTTTAAAAAAAACAAAAACACTTCCAATATTACTTTAATTGAAAAGGAAAATATTGATCTTTTTAACAAAAACTCCAGCCGCTCTATACCTTATCAAAAATTTAGACGCAATATTATTACCAAGGGCATAAGGCTTAATTCTTTGGTGGGCAGAGAAATTTTTATTGGATCGGTGAAAATTAAAGTTCATGAATTATGTCAGCCCTGTTTAAAACTTCAAAAATTATTAGGACAAAATAATTTTGTTAAAGATATGACCCACAAAAGTGGAATTAGATGTGAAATTCTTATTGGAGGAAAAATAGGAAAAGGAAATAAAATCACTTACTAAATTAAAACAATTTACCCTTCAGACTGTACTCATACATTATCTTCATATCATCCAAGCTCAAATCCTTGGGATTTCCAGCTGTCGAAGGATCTTTTAAAGCCATAGATGATAATTTTTTTAAATCAATTTTTTTTACATCTATAACCTCTGACAAGGTGTGAGGTATATTTAACTCTTTTCTCAGTTTTAAAATCCAATTTAAGAAAGCATCAAAAGTATTATTTTCAAGTTGTAAATACTTGCATATTTCGATTACTTTTTTTTCTATTGATTTTCTATTAAAAGTTATAACGTAAGGCATAAAGATAGCGTTGGTTAAACCGTGATGGATATTAAATACTGAATTTATCGGATGGCTTAAAGAGTGAATTGCACCCAAGCCTTTTTGAAAAGCCGTTGACCCCATGCTAGCCGCGACCAACATACACGATCTTGCCTCAAGATTTTTTCCATTTTTAAAAGCTATTGGTAAGAATTGTTTGACCAAGAGCATTCCTTGCAAAGCTATACCATCAGCGAATGGATGAAATCCTTTTGCTAGGAACGCTTCAAGATTGTGAGCCAAGGCATCCATTCCCGTTGTGGCAGTTAAATTTGCTGGCAAATTTAATGTTAGTTCTGGGTCTAATATAACAATCGAAGGCATCATTTTGGGATGAAATATAATTTTTTTTTCGTTGGTTTTTTCATTTATTATTGCTGAAGCTCTACCAGTTTCAGATCCAGTTCCTGCGGTAGTGGGAACTGCAACGATGGGAGCAATGTTATTTTCATCTGCTCGCATCCAATAATCTCCAACATCTTCAAAATCCCAAACAGGTTTGTTTTGTCCAGACATAAATGCTATAGTCTTGCCAACATCCAATCCACTACCACCACCAAAAGCAATTACACCATCGCAATTATTTTTTTTGAATACTTTTACGCCATCCTCAATGTTTTTTCCAAGAGGATTTCCTTTTATATTTGAAAATATATTTATTTTTTCTAAAAAATTATTATTTTTTAAAATCATATTAAACATATTGGATTTTGCTAGATTTGGATCTGTTACTAGCAGAGGTTTTTGGATATTTAATTTTTTACAAGCTTCATTAAGCTCTTTTATCCGTCCATTTCCAAACCATATGGTGGTAGGATAATTCCAATTAGCATTGTGCAAAAACATATAAAAACTTATAATAATCTTTATCATTTATCAAAATTAAACTTATGTTTGATAGTAAAAAAGGGCGAATGGCGGAACTGGTAGACGCGTGGGATTCAAAATCCCATGGTAGCAAT
>CAZKXT010000006.1:0-2004 GCA_964556965.1 uncultured Alphaproteobacteria bacterium
ATATTAAGATTTTTTGATTGGTGGATATTGTATAGTTACTTCAGCGATCCACTTTTTTAGAGCTTTAATTCTTTTGCTTGATGATGGATGTGTGCTCATCCATTCAGGGGGTTCTTTTCCTTTGTTCGCTTCTTTCATTCTCTCCCATAATTTAACACTTTCTCTAATATCAAACCCGGACAAAGATGAAAAAATTAAACCTAAGTAGTCTGCTTCAGATTCTTGTTTTCTATTAAAAGGATTATCTATTCCAAAAGTTCTCAACATGCCAGCAACGTCGACGCCCGCACTTCTGGAAGCTTGAGAAATTTTTCCACCAGTCGCTATATCCGCAATACTAGTTCCAATGTTTAACAATACGCTTCTACTTGCACGTTCTATAGAGTGTTTCGCAACGGCATGGGATATTTCGTGACCCATTACTGCGGCTAATCCATTGGTATTTTTAGTGACTTCCAAAATTCCGGTGTAGACTGCAATTTTTCCACCAGGCATGGCCCATGCATTTTTAATTTTATCGTTGTCTATTAATACATATTCCCATTGAAAATTTCTAGTGGGATCAGCCAAACCTTCACGATTAAAGTATAAAGAAACAGAATATTCAATTTCTTTTCCAATGCTTTTAATTTCCTTAAAATCTTTACTGTCGTCAATTAATTTTGAATTTTTTTTAACCCTTTCGTAAATTTGCGCAGCTTGCCTGTTCAAAGTGCTTTCAGGTATAATTTTAAGCTGCCTTCTGTCAGTGATTGGTGCAGTCGAACATGATGACAAGACAAAACTACAGCAGCTACAACCAAATAATTCAAGAAATTTTCTTCTTTTCATATCAAGATTATAATAATATATACTTTAAATGGGTATGAAAAGAAAAAAAAACAAATCTATGTTGGCCGCTTTCAGGAATAACTTTATTGCCGGCGTGGTTGTCTTAATACCATTGGGCATAACAGTTTATCTGTCAATTTTTCTCATCAAGGTATCTTCTAAAATTTTACCAAAAGAAATTAACCCCAACAATTATTTGCCTTACGAAATACTAGGTGTAGAAATTTTGATAGCGATATTTTTAATCACATTAATTGGGTGGATTTCATTATCTTTTGTGGGAAAAAAACTTTTATCTTTAGTGGATGAAATATTTAAAAAAATACCAATTTTAAGGACAATATATTCCGCGGTTGCTCAAATGACCTCAACATTAACTCAATCTAAAGATAATAAAAAAAGTGTAGTTCTTGTTCAATATCCAAAAGAGGGCACTTGGGCCGTTGGTTTTGTTACTCAAGAAAATAAAGGAGAAATTAGTGAAAAAACACAAAAAGATTTAGTCAATGTATTTCTTCCCACAACTCCAAACCCAACCAGCGGATTTCTTTTAATGTATGAAAAAAAAGATGTTATTTTCCTTGATATAACTTTTGAACAAGCTTCAAAATTTATTGTTTCAGCAGGAACTTCAAACCCTGAAAAATAAACTTAAATATTTACTTCATTTACAATATCAGCTCTATCAAATAATTTTAGTAAAAATTCATACTTTTTAAAATTCTTCTCATCAGATTCGATATCCTTGATATGAGCGTCCGCTATTTTAAAAAGATCTTCATGATGAACTGGATCAGCAAGTTTAAAATTTTTAATTCCACTTTGTTGGTATCCCAAAACATCTCCAAATCCTCGCAATCTCATATCTTCTTCTGCAATTAAAAATCCATCATTGGATGATTTTAATATTTTGATTCTTTTCTTTGCGTTTTCACTTAAATTTTTTTTATAAAGCAATATGCAGGTTCCTTGGTTTGTGCCTCGACCAACTCTGCCTCTTAACTGATGTAATTGAGATAAGCCAAATTTGTTAGAATTTTCGATAACGATAACATTGGCATTTGGAAAATCGATTCCAACTTCTATTACTGTTGTTGAAACCAGAATATCAATTTTTCTATTTAAAAATTTTAACAACACTTCATTTTTTTTATTTTTTTCTAAACTGCCATG
>CAZKXT010000006.1:2104-4968 GCA_964556965.1 uncultured Alphaproteobacteria bacterium
CGAGGAATGGGAGTCGCTGACATTAGAAGAATATCACACTCTTTCCCTCCTTTATTGGAAAGCTCTATTCTTTGTTTGACGCCAAATTTGTGTTGTTCGTCTATGATAGCCAATCCCAATTTTTTAAATATTATATTTTTTTGAAATACCGCGTGCGTTCCAATTAAAAAGTTAATTTTTCCATTCAGCAAATCATTTTGGATTATTTTTTTATCTTTAGATTTAGTTTTGCCTGTTAAAAATTCAATTTGTAAAGCAGAGGATGCAAATATTTTTTTTGCCAAATCGTAATGTTGTTTGGCTAAAATTTCTGTTGGAGCCATCATTACCGCTTGATAATTTGATCTAATAACATTGGCCGCCCCCACGAAAGACACAATAGTTTTTCCACTCCCAACATCTCCTTGTAAAATTCTAAACATTTTATAATCAGAATTTAAATCGTTATTAATTTCTTTAATAACTCTTATTTGGTCTGAAGTTAAAGGGAAGTTGAAATTTTTTATCAATTTTTCAGAAAATGTATTATCAAAAATTTTCTTACTTTTTTTAAATTTTTTTATTCTTCTCCTAACTTGTGATAAAACCAACAAGTTCGATAAAATTTCATCATAAGCCAATCTTCTATAATATTGAGAGGTTAAATCGTTTTCTTTTTTTTCATGTAAATAAAGTATGGATTTTGCCCAACTAACATTTCCTATTTTATTAAGCGTTTCTTGATTATGCCACTCATCTAGTTCTGTAATTTTCTTTAGTACTTGCTCAATTAACTTTCTGTATATTTTTTCAGTCAACCCTTCGGTTAATGAGTATTTGGGAATTATTTTATTAACGTAACTTTCTTTTTCAATGGGAACCACATAAGCGGGATTGGTAATTTGATATTTTTTTCTGAAGTAGTTAATTTTTCCACTAACTACCACTTCAGCGTCCAATGGAAGTATTTTCCTAATATAGCCCTCTCGACTATTAAAAAAAACAATATCAATTTTTCCAGTCGCATCTTCGCATGTTACTTTGCTTGGAAGATTTCTAATCCTTGGAAAATTATATTTTAATACTTTAACTTTAATGGTTGTGATTTTTCCAATTTCTAACTTGTCTAAACTTTGTAAATTAGATCGATCTGTATATCCTTGTGGAAAACTCCACAATAAATCAGATATTTTTTCAATATTTTTTTTCTTTAGAAGTTTTTTGGTTTTGCTACCAACCCCAGTTAGTGTTGATACATTTTTAGTTAGAAATTCCTGTATATTTGCTCGATTCATTTTGCTTATGATATATAATAAAATTTATTGAAGGATGACAAACAAAGAAAATTTAAAAAAGCAAATTATCTACAGATCTACCCACAGAGGATCCAAAGAGATGGATCTCTTGCTTGGAAATTTTGTCAAAAACAACATTGATACCTTAAATGACATTGAGCTCAAATATTTAGAAGAATTTTTGTTAATAGAAGATGAAATTTTATATGATTGGTATTTTAACAAAAAAGAAAACGACAAGATTTCAAACAACAAAATTTCAAAAAAACTTAGAAATTTTAAAATATTATGATGGCGGAGGGGGTGGGATTCGAACCCACGAATGAGTTGCCCCATTGTCGGTTTTCAAGACCGATGCTTTCAACCGCTCAGCCACCCCTCCAGGGTAATGAACTAATTTATTTTAATATAATCTTTATTTGATAAATACAACTTCAATCTTGAAAGAAAGCTAAAATTGTTTCAATTTTAATCACCTTTGAAGGAATTTTATTATATTTCTTAACAAAAATAATAGTACTTTTTTATAATTTAAAATAGTAAAACTCAATTTTAAAAATTTATATGAAACAAAAAATTATTAATGGAATTTTATATAGTGCCGCTGGTTCATTTTGGTGGGGAATCATAGGTGTTCTTTATTTTAAATATGTATCATTCGTTGGTCACATAGAATTAGTTATTCACAGGACCATTTGGACAGCTGTTATTCTTATTTTCACAACTACCTATTTATCAAAATGGCATATTGTTTTATCCATTGTAAAAGATTTTAAAAAACTATCCATTTTATTTCTAACAGGCATTATTATTTTGACTAATTGGGGAATATGGATATATGCGGTTGTAACCAATCGTCTTATTGATGCAAGTTTTGGTTATTATATATTTCCAATATTGAGTGTTTTTTTTGGAATTGTTTTTTTAAAAGAACCAAAGAATAAAAACAAAATAATTTCAATTCTTCTAGTATTTTTGGCTGTAATAATATTATTATTTAATTTTAAATCTCTCCCTTGGATTGGTTTAACAGTCGCTCTTTGTTGGAGTACTTATAATTTAATTAGAAAAAAAATTGATATTCCCGCTGACGTAGGGCTTTTTATTGAAACTTTGCTGTTGTCACCAATCGCAATATTGGTATTTTATTTTATATCAAAAGATGGGAATAATTTTTTTACTTTAAGTGATTTGAATTTAGCTTTTATTTTGTTTTTGGCAGGCTTGATGACGTTGGTTCCGCTGTATTTGTATTTAAAAGGAGTTGAGCTTGCTGGTCTAGGAACAACAGGAATGATTTTTTTTCTCGCCCCCACAGGTCAATTTCTTCTAGGATTTTTTTATTTCGAAGAAAGTTTTAACGTAGTTAAACTATTGAGTTTTTGTATTATTTGGGTTGCAGTTTTTATATATTTAAAGGATTTAAATTCTGGCTTTAAAAAATGAACTATAAATGATACCAATGCAAATGCATAAGCACATCAAATTTTACTTTTTTTTCTTTATATTTTTATTTTTAACCGAATATACAAAAGCTTCAACCAGCGAAGAATTTAAAATATGGCTTAAAGATTTTAAAACTGAAGCAAT
>CAZKXT010000006.1:5068-10717 GCA_964556965.1 uncultured Alphaproteobacteria bacterium
CTTCAACCAGCGAAGAATTTAAAATATGGCTTAAAGATTTTAAAACTGAAGCAATTCAAAAAGGCATATCAGAACAAACTGTGAATTTAGTTTTTAAAAATGCCAGATATTTAGAGAAAGTTATTAAGTACGACAGAAGACAGCCTGAATTTATTGAGTTAACAGAAATATATGTGAATAAAAGAGCTACAAAAAACAGAGCTCAGAAAGCCAAGACATTGTATTTGCAAAATAAAAAGCTATTTGATGAGGTAGAAAAAAATTTTCTTGTAGAAAAAGAGCTTCTGTTAGCTTTCTGGGGAATAGAAACTAATTTTGGAAAATATGTTGGTAAGATGGATATAGTTTCTTCACTAGCAACGTTAAGTTTTGATAAAAGAAGAAGTGCTTTTTTTTCAAAACAACTTTTAATATTACTTGGTCTCGTTGATAAAAAAATAATCGAAGTAGATACTTTATTTGGTTCTTGGGCTGGTGCTATTGGAAATTTTCAATTTATGCCATCAACCATTAAAAGTTACGCGATCGATTATGATAAAGATGGAAAGATTGATTTAAAAAAATCTACAAAAGATTCGGTGGCTTCTGCAGCCAATTATATTCACAGAATGGGATGGAAACAAGATGCACATTGTTATATTGAAGTTCAACTAAACAAAAAAATAAAAGATAAATTAGTAAATTATTCAGCAAGAGGAATTTCTAACAAGCTAACAATAAAAAAATGGAAAAAATTAGGTGTTGAGCTTCCGGCTCAAATTGAAATAAACAAAAAAACAAAAGCCGCTTTAATATCGCCTGATGGAAAAACATCTCCAAAATTTTTAGTTTTTGATAATTATGAAAAAGTATTAAAATGGAACCGATCTTTGAGATTTGGTATTTCTGTTTGCAAACTCGCAAATATGATTAAAAATGATATATAGAATTTTATTGATTTTTTCTTTTTTTTTAAGCGCATGTGTCAATGGCACTTACCAATCCGACAAAGCTATCATTAAAGAAACTCTCACGGAAAAAGGATTTGTTTTAATTTATGAGGAGAGTTTAAAAGAAGACAAGATTTTGCGTAAGAGAATTAAAAATGATGAACTTCAGGTTATACACAATAAAATAAAAAAAAATTCATTTATTGACATATTTAATCCCGTCAATTCAAAGTCTTTAAAGGCAAAAGTGATTGCAAAAGATAAATACCCCAGCATATACCGACTGGTAGTGTCAAAAAAAATTGCTGAACTTTTAGAATTAGATTTAAATAATCCATATGTTGAATTTTCAGAAATTAAGAAAAACAAAACTTTTGTTGCAAAAAAAACTGAAACTTTTCAAGAAGAGCGGGAAGTAGCAGAAAAAGTTCCTGTTGAAGAAGTTATGGTTGCAGATTTGTCAAACACTAAAAAAAACAAAAAAACAAAAAAAAATAATACTAAATTTTATATACTAATATCAGATTTTTATTATTTAGATTCAGCTCAAAATTTAAAAAAATATTTAAATGAACAAATAAAATCCAATAAATTGTCTATTAATTCTATCAATGATCACAAACATCGGCTATATTTGGGTCCTTTTAAGAACTTTAAATCGTTACAATCAACATATATAAAGTTACATAAACACGGATTTACAGATTTGGATATATATCAAAAATGAAAAAAATATTTTTATTTTTAATTATTATTTTTTTTAGTCTTGTCCCAAACTCATATGCGGCAAAAAAAATATCAATCGATGCCATCTCTTCAATTTTAATTGATTATCATACAAACGATGTTTTGTTTGAAGATAATGCTGATCATAAAATTTATCCGGCTTCGATGACCAAAATCATGACTGCGATTGTAGCTTTCGATTTACTTAAAAAAGGTGACGTTACTCTCGATGAAGAAATCCCTATTTCAGAAAAAGCATGGAGAATGTCTACAAGTGGATACTCTTCAATGTTCATCATGTTAGATGACATGGTGAGCGTAGAAGATTTACTCAAAGGTATAATAATAGTTTCGGGTAATGATGCGTGTGTCGCATTAGCGGAAGGTTTGGCGGGATCTGAAGAAGAGTTTGCAAACCTAATGAATATTAAAGCTGAAGAAATAGAAATGTATAACAGTAATTTTGTCAATTCTTCAGGAATAGCGGATCCAGAAAATTATTCGACAGTTAGAGATATTGCTAAAATGTCGAGACACTTAATTATGAATTATCCTGAATATTATCATTATTTTAAAGAAACTACTTTCACCTGGGACAGAACTGGAGGCGATCCTATAACTCAAGGAAATAGAAACCCTCTTCTATATAAAAATATTGGAGTTGATGGATTAAAAACTGGTTTTTTGTCAGTTGAAAAATACTCTTTGGCATCTTCTATGAAAACTGAAGGGGGGAGAAGACTAATCGCCGTAGGAAGTGGTTTTAATACGAAAAATTCACGTTCGAAACAATCTTCAAAACTGTTACTTTGGGGATTAAGATCTTTCGACACAGTTTCAATTTCAAAAAAAAATGAACCTTTAGAAAATTTAAAAGTTTGGCTTGGAAAAAAACCAAAAGTACAAGTTACAACAAAAGAAGATGTTTATATTAATATACCTAAAAGAAAAAAAAGCGCCTTAACTTCATATATTGAACATGAAAGCCCTGTCCAAACACCTATTGCCAAAGGTCAAGAAATCGGCATGTTAAAAATTTTTTTTAATGAAGAGCTGATAAAAGAAATGCCAGTGTATGCCATGGAGGAAGTTTCTAAAGTTAATATTTTTACTAGAATTTTTAGGTCTATTAATTATTTGATTTGGGGCGATGTATAATAAAAAAAAAGGATTATTTATTGTCCTTGAGGGTATTGATGGCTCAGGAAAAACTCATCATGGCAAAAAACTTTACCTCAGATTAAAGAAAAATAATTTACCAGTTGAGTATACTCGTGAACCAGGCGGAACTAAAACTTCTGAATCTATAAGAAAAATTATCTTAAATAATAAAAAAATAAACAGGCGCACAGAAACATTTCTTTATTTTGCATGCAGATCAGAGCATTTAGAAAAAAAAATTTATCCATGTTTAAAAAAAAACAAAATTGTCATATGTGATCGTTTTTTAGATTCTACTCTGGCATATCAGGGGGCTGGTTTTGGAATAGATAAAAAAACAATATTAGCTATGCAACATTTGATAGCCAAAAGATTAAAACCCGATTTGACAATTTTGTTAAAACTGAATAGCAAATATATCAAAACCAGATTAATTAACAGAAGATCTAATAATAAATATGATTTTTTAAACAAAAAGTTTTATAAGATAGTGAATAATGCTTTTTCAGCTTTATCAAAGAAAGGGAGATATTTGGTTGTTAATTCATCACTTTCACGCACAATGAACGAGAGAATAATTTTTGATAAAGTAATTAATATTATAAAAAAAAGATATGGAATTAGAAAAAAATTTAAATTTCAATGATCCTTTTTACCAGTTTAAATTATTTAATTATAATAAATATTTCGAATATTTAGATAATCTAAACAAAAAAAAGATTCTGCCTCAAGTTAATTTGATATCTGGTCCCAAAGGATATGGAAAACAAACTTTTATTTTCCATTTTATAAATCACCTTCTGTCTTCAGACAAAGATGATAAATATAATTATTCCAGAAAAGAAATATCCAAAAACAATATTGATTATAAGCTTATGCTTGAGGGGATTCATCCAAATTTTTATTTCTTGGATCTAAAAGAAAAGAAAAAATCAATAGAAATTGACCAAGTAAGAGAAGTAAATAAATATTTGAAAAATACTTCTTTTAACAAATCAATTAAATATATAATGATAAACAGCTGTGAAAAATTAAACTCCAGTTCCTCTAATGCGCTTTTGAAAATTTTGGAAGAACCTGGAAAAAATAATTTTTTTTTTCTTATTTATGACAATTCTGAATTTTTACTTAATACAATAAAATCACGTTGCATCCAATTAAAAATTAACTTTAATGATTCTGAAAAAATCGAAATCATTAATGAGCTATGTTTGCTCAACATAAAAAATTTTAATCAAGGTTACTTTGATGAAGAGATTAATGATTTTTATATAGGCTCACCCGGTTTAATTTTTAATTACATGAAATACAAGCATGAAAATGAAGATATTAAAAATGAAAAAAACAAACATCTATTGCTTGATCACTTTGTTGCTAAATATTTACAATCAAAAGAAATTCGTTTGTTAAAAATTATTTATCTATTGTTAGAAAATATTTTTTATAAAAAAATAAAAGACAACAAATCAAATATAAAGCTTTATGTGGATAGAAAGAATACTTTCAAAAAATTAAGCTTGATGAGCAGTTTAAATCTAGATGAAAAGAATGTTTTTCAAGAAATAAAAGGAATAATTGCCAATGTCTAAAAATTTTTATATTACAACGCCAATCTACTACCCATCAGGCGCTCCTCACATGGGACATGCCTACTCAAGTATATTAACTGATGTGATCGCCAGATATAAAAGAATTGAAGGATATAAAGTTCATTTTTTAACCGGAACAGATGAACATGGACTAAAAATTCAAAAAGCAGCTGAAAAAAACAAAACATCACCAAAAGAATTTTGTGATAAAATTTCAAAAACTTTTAAAGATTTGACCTCTACTTTAAATTTATCAAATGATGATTTTATACGAACAACTGAAAATAGGCATATAAAAGGCGTTCAAGATATCTGGAATGAACTCGTTAAATCCGGAGATATTTATTTATCAAAATATAAAGGATGGTATTCTGTTTCTGACGAAGCCTACTATTCAGAAGAAGAGGTAACAAATAAAGATAAAAAAAAATACTCTACAGTATCTGGATCAGAAGTTGAGTGGGTTGAGGAAGATTCGTATTTTTTTAAATTATCTAAATGGGAAAAACCATTACTGAATCTATATAATAAAAATAAAAGTTTTATTCTGCCCGAAAGTAGAAAAAATGAAGTTGTAAATTTTGTTAAATCAGGTTTGCAAGATTTATCTGTTAGCAGAACTTCTTTCAGCTGGGGAATCAAGGTTCCAAATAATGACAAACATGTTATTTATGTTTGGCTTGATGCTCTGACAAATTATCTAACTGCTTTAAATTACCCGAATAAGAAAGACGCACTATATAAAAATTTTTGGCCCGCTTCTTTGCACGTGATTGGAAAAGATATTTTAAGATTTCATGCAGTTTATTGGCCTGCTTTTTTGCTAGCTGCCAAAATAGAAGTTCCTAAAAGAATTTTTGGTCACGGTTGGATTCTTGCTGGAAAAGAAAAAATGTCCAAATCCAAAGGAAATATTTTAAACCCTCTGGAGATAATAAAAAATTATGGACTTGATGAACTAAGGTATTATCTCATGAAAGAAGTGTCTCATGGACATGACGGCTCCGTATCCATTGAAAATCTAGAAAAGTGCATCAATGCTGATTTGGCTAATAATTACGGAAATTTATGCCAAAGACTCTTTGTTTTTATTAAAAACAATTGTGAAGAAAAAATTCCACAATATGATGTTTTTAAATCTGAAGATCGGAAACTTTTAGATTCTTTTTCAAAAATATTGCCTGAACTAAGAAAATTTATGGACAATCAAGATATAAATAATTATTTAAAGACAGTCGTTGAAA
>CAZKXT010000007.1:0-10641 GCA_964556965.1 uncultured Alphaproteobacteria bacterium
AATACTAAATCAAATGTTCTATCAGGGATCTTTTTTAATATTTCTAAAGAATTTCCATTAATAAGTTTGTTCAAAAATTTTGACATTTATGAATTCAACTCGAAATTGAATCCAGCGTCAATGAGTTTTATTGTAAAAAATCGATCTGTAGTGCTTGTTGTTATTTTTTAGACAATATCTTGTGCACGGGATAAAAAGTTTTCCTGTGAAATTTGGTAATGCCAATTTTTTTTAAAGCTAGCATATGTTGTTTTGTTCCGTAGCCATAATTTTTCTCCCAACCATATCCTGGGTTTTTTTTAGACAAATTGATCATATAAAAATCTCTATGAACTTTTGCAATTATTGAAGCAGCTGAAATTTCTGGAATCTTGCTATCGCCTTTTATTATAGCTTTCATTTTTAAACCATTTATTTTGGGAGTTTTATTTCCGTCTATTAGAACTAAGCTAGGTTTTTTTTTTAAATTTTTAATTGCTCTTTTCATTGAAATTAAAGTCGCATTTAAAATATTAAATTTTTCAATTTCTTTTACAGAAGCCATGCCCAATGCGTAGTATGAGTTTTTTTTTATATATTTTTCCAATATTAATCGTTTTTTAAAATTAATTTTTTTAGAATCTTTAATAATAGATTTTTTTATATTTTTTTTAAAAATAACTGCACTCGAAAATACTGGTCCAGATAAGCATCCTCGCCCCACTTCATCAACTCCAGCTACTAAAAATTTATTTTTCAATTTAATTTTAATTTTTCTCTAATCATTTTTAAATCAACCCATGCGAATTTTTTTTGGTCTGGCTGCCTCATTAAAAATGCAGGATGAAATGATGCTAATATCCAAAATTCATTTTCGCCTATAAGCTCTCTATGCCAGACACCTCTAGCTTTCGAAATAACTTTTTCTGATCCCAAAATTGCATTTAAGGCTGTACTTCCAAGAAGGAGTATTACTTTAGGGTTTATGATTTGTATGTGTTTAATTAAATAAGGAAGGTATTCATCTATCTCATCTTCGCTTGGCTTTCGATTTTCTGGTGGTCTATAGTTTATAACATTAGTTATATACACACTTCTTCTGTTCAATTTTATTGCGGCAAGCATTTTGTCAAGCAGTTTTCCTGCTCTTCCCACGAAAGGCAAGCCCAACAAATCTTCTTGTGCGCCTGGCGCTTCGCCGATTATCATAAGTTTGGCATTAATGTTTCCGTCACCAAAAACAATATTTTTTGCACTTGGTTTTATTTTGTGGTCATCTATTTTTTTTATTGATTCTTTGAGTTTTCTTAGGTCAAGCTCCTTATCGCCGGTTTTGAAGTTGTTTTCTGTTTTTTTAGATCGAAACCCTTTTTTGGATACAAATATATTTGCATTTATTAAACTATAGTACTCAATTAAATGAATTAATTTTTGATTAAACTTAGTTTTCATTTTAAAATGTTTTTATGAAGAAATTTAAATTTTTTATTACTTCTATATTTGTTATTATCATATTTTCTTTAAACAATACTAGTGCGAGTATAAAAAAACTAACTTTTAGTGATAACAAAATATCAAATTACTTCCTAGGAGTTGTGCTACTGAATGAAAATAAATCAGGGGCGGCATTAAAACATTTTAACAAGGTTCGCGATTTACAAAATACACATTTCAAGTTCAATCAAAATCTTACGAGAACTTTTGTAAATTTAGGAAAAATAGAGGAAGCACAAAAATATTTAAAAAATTTATCCGATGATGACGCTGATTTTTTTGAAGCTAATCTTTTGTTAGGTCTTTATGAGCAGCAAAGAGGCAATTTTAAGGATTCGGAAAGCTATTTTATGAAGCTCAATTTTCCTGTGGAAGAAAATCTTTATTATGAAAACTTATTGGGAAATATTTTAACTATGTGGTCTAAAGCAAATCAAGGTAAAGAGAGCGAAGCTCAAAAATATTTGGAAGTGATACCAGAAAAATATGAAATCATTAAAACATTACAAAGACCACTTTTAAGTTGTTTTTTTAAAAAAAATGATACGGAAGTCGGATTTGAAAAATTTATGAATAGCGAAACTGTAAATTTTGCAAGATACAGGTATCTTTACCTAAATTATCTAGTTAGAAATAAAAAATTTGATAAGGCCAAAATAGTTATTGAGGATGCAAAAAATCAATATGAAAATAATTTGCTAGTAAAACAAACTTTTGAAGATTTTAAAGATAAAAAATTTTCTAAAATAGAAAATACTTTTAATTGCAAAATAGTCGATCACAATTTGTCCGAAATGTTTTATATTATGAGCGCCTTATTTGCGGAAGATCAGGAAAATTATAAAATATCAAATTTTTACTTGAGTTTATCAAAATCATTTAATTCTAAATTTTTTCACAATAAAGTTTTAAAAGTGGAAAATTTTATATCGACTAAAAACTATGATGAAGCAATAAAACTTCTAGAAGAATTGAGCAAAGAAGGCAAATATTACAAATGGTTTTCTATCAAAGAACAAACTTTCATCAAGATGGAGAAAAAAGAATTTGCAAATGCTCTTAACTTTTTAGAAAAAGAATCTGATTTATTAAAGTACAAAGATAATCAAATTCTTTTTGAAATTGCTGGAATCTATATGGATCAGGAGGAATATGAGAAAGCTATTTTTTATTACTCAAAAATATTAGAAAATTCAGTTAAAGATAAAATTTTTCTTGCCAGAATTTATGATCGACGTGGTGCTTGCTATGAACGATTGGGAAAATGGGAAAAGTCCGAAAAAGATTTGAAAAGATCTTTGGATTTAAATCCAGACCAGGCCTATGTGCTAAATTATCTTGCGTATAGCTGGTTAGAGCAAAATAAAAAAATTGATGAAGCTTATGAAATGCTAAAAAAAGCTAATAATTTAAAAAAAGATAATCCTTATATTCTTGATTCATTGGGATGGGCTTTGAATTTAAAAGGAAATTATATAGATGCAAAATTTTACATAGAAGAGGCTTTGACATACTTGCCATCTGATCCCATAATTAGTGATCATTACGGAGACATACTTTGGAAATTAGGAAAAAAGATTCAAGCACGATATTTTTGGAAATATGCTTTAGTTCATGAAGATACTAGCGAAGAAAAAATAAAAATAATTAAAAATAAAATTCTCAAGGGGATCTAGTTTGCCACAAAAAAGAAAATATCATAGTTTTGCTTTTGCAAAAGTTAATTTAACGTTGAGAATTTTATCTAAATTAAAATATGGATATCATAGAATTCAAAGTTTTATTATTTTTTTAAATCTAAAGGATAAAATTCAATTGTCCGAATCAGATTTAAGATATGACAAAATTATTTTTAAAGGAAAATTTGGAAAAGGAATAAATAAAAAGAATAATACCATTGCTAAATTATTGAAGATCCTCAGAGCAAAAGGTTTTCTTAAAAATATTTTCTTTAAAATTATAATTGAAAAACAAATACCACAAGGATCTGGTTTAGGTGGTGGCTCGAGTGATGCTGCATCAGTTTTGAATATTTTAAAAAAAAAATGTTATTTAAAAATCTCTACAAAAAAATCTATAGATATAGCTTCCCAAGTAGGTTTTGATGTGCCATTTTGTATTGATGATTTTAAAAAAATTATTAACTCATCAAACAAAAGGTTTGTTAGATCAAGAATAAATTTTAACTTCTTTCTATTGTTGGTTTATCCAAATTTTAAGAATTCAACTAGAAGAATTTATCAACTAAACAATTTGTTCTCTAGACCAAATTCAAAATTAACAGAAACATCTTTAAAAAATAATCTTATTAACACTTTAAAAAATGATAAAAATGATCTCCAAACTATTGTGGAAAGCAAGAACAAAAAAATTAAAGATTTAATATATAGTCTATCAATACAAAAAAATTGCTTGTTTTCTAGAATGAGCGGATCTGGGTCTGCATGCTATGGTGTATTTAGAAATTTGCATTTTGCTAAGAGAGCAAAAAAATTGTTAAAAAAATATTACCCTAATTATTGGTCAGTTGTTTCAAAAACTAGGTAATATGATAAAATTATGATATATGAATAAAAAAATTGGGGCGTAGCCAAGCGGTAAGGCAGCGGTTTTTGGTACCGCGATCCTAGGTTCGAATCCTAGCGCCCCAGCCATTTAAACATAATGTTAAAAAAAATTATTTCTTTGTTAAATTACAAATCTTTTTTTAAAAAAGAAAATTCACTAGAAGCTTTAAAAAATAATTCCGAGGCAAAGTTTTTATTTTCTTGTTTCGAAAAAAAAACAAAAGATATTAATGCAATAAAATTTGTTGGAGGATGTATTAGACAAGCAATAATCGGTGAGTTTGCAGAGGATTTAGACTTGGCAACCACTTTAAAGCCAGATGAGGTTAAGGAATGTTTAAAAGAAAATAATATTAATTTTTATGAAACTGGCTATGAACATGGAACTATCACAGCAATATTGAATAATCAAAAATTTGAAATAACTTCATTGAGAGAAGATGTTTCTACAGATGGCAGGCATGCAAAAGTAAGATTTACTTCTGACTGGGAAAAAGATTCTTCCAGGAGAGATTTTACAATTAATTCTATTTATATGAATATTATCGGAGATATATACGATCCCAATAATGGAATTAGCGATTTAAAATTGGGCATAATTAGATTTATTGGAAATGACGAACGAAGGATTAGTGAGGATTATCTAAGGATACTAAGATATATAAGATTTTATTTACAATATGGAAAAACACAACACGAAAAAAAAACAATTTTAGCAATCAAAAAAAATATAAATGGAATTAAAAATATTTCAAAAGAAAGAATTTTTTCTGAACTAATAAAAATTTTGAATGTCGAAGACATTACTAAACTCAAAAATGATAAGGAACTTTTAAATATTTTTTTTGTTTTGTTTCCTCAATTACAACATATCGATGGAGTTGAAAAGATAAAGGGTCTTGCTTCGCAAATAAATTTTAAAATAGATTATTGCTTGGTTCTTTCAATCTTACTTTCACACAAGCCAGCAGATATTGAATATTGGATTTATAAATATAAAGTTTCAAATAAAATTAAAAATAGACTTTTAAATGTTTTAAAATATTTAGAATTAACAAAAACAAAAAATTTTGCTACACAAAAAAATTTAAAAAGAATTATTTATTTTATTAATAATAAAAAATGGACAAAAGATCTAGTATTTTTTTATTATATATTTAACCGTGGAGTAGATGTTCAAGATATAAAATCAATTTTCAATTTTATTGAAAAAACAGAAATACCCAAACTTCCTGTGTCTGGAGAATTGCTAGGCAAATATGGGTTTGAAAAAGGAGAGAAGATGGGTAGAGTTTTAAAACAAATAGAACAAGATTGGATAAATAACGATTTTGACTTAAAAGAAAACTTTATTAGTAAGTATTTAGATTTTAAAAATTAAACTATATATATTTAACACTGTTTATCTGAAAAGTTTTTTCTCCCGATGGTGTGTTTACAATAATGTGATCATTTTTATTTTTTCCTATAAGCGCTCTTCCAATTGGAGATTTGTAATATAGAAGACCCAGATTAATATCAGCCTCATCTTTTCCCACTATTTTATAATTTTTTTTAGTTTTTGTGTTTATGTCTATAAGTTCCACAGTAGAGCCAAATACAACTTTATCGGAGGGATCAATTTTTTTTATATCAATCACATTTGCTATTGCTATGAGGTTGTTAATTTCAAGAACTCTACTTTCTAATTGAGCTTGCTGTTCTTTGGCCGCGTGGTATTCCGCATTTTCTTTTAAATCACCATGGGCTCTTGCTTCTGCTATTGCCGCAATTATTTTTGGTCTTTTTATATTTTTTAGTTCCTCTAATTCTTTTTTGATTTTTTCAAGACCCGAAGAAGTAATTGGTTCTTTTTCCATATTTTTATTTCCATTTAGCTGATGGCGGCAAAGACATTAAAATAGCATCAACATTTCCACCCGAGTTAAGACCAAATTTAGTTCCTCTATCATATATTAAATTGAACTCAACATATCTCCCTCTTTTTAGCAGTTGGATTTGTTTTTCTTTTTTTGTCCACTTTGAATACATTTTTTTTCTAATAATTTCTTTCATTAGTTGGTTAAAAGTAACACCAACATCTTTAACAAACAAAAAATCTTTTTCCCAATTATCCATTTTATAATCAAAGAAAATACCGCCTATACCACGAGCTTCACCTCTATGTGGTAAGTAAAAATAATTATCACACCATTTTTTATATTTCGAGTAATATTTTTTATTATGACGATTGCACATTTTTTTTAGCGTATTATGAAAATATTTTTTCTCTTTGCTATCAACTAGGCAAGGTGTTGCATCCATTCCCCCTCCAAACCAATTTTTTTGTGTGCAAATAAATCTAGTATTGAAGTGCATAGCAGGAATTTTTGGGTTTATTGGATGGAGCACCACCGAAACACCAGAAGACCAAAAAGTGGCACTACCTTTTGTACCTGGGATTTTTTTTGCAAATTCCTTAGGAAATTTGCCAATTACATTTGAGAAGGCAATTCCACCTTTTTCAATTACTTTACCTTTTATAATTCTAAATTCTCCATGTTTCCATTTGTTATTTTTAAATTTTATATTGGCGCCATATTCTTTTTCTAGCTGTTCAACGCTATTGCAAATTAAATTTTGTAATTTCGAAAACCATTGTTTCGTCAGTCTTTGTTTTTTTTTTATTTCCATATTTTTATAAATTAGCATTTTGTCTTAAAGCTTCCGATAAAGTTATAGCCACAGACATGCCAACGTTAAGCGACCTTGCATTTTTTTTTAATGGTATTTTTAATTTTTCATAACAATTATCATGAACTATCTTTGGAACGCCTTGGCTTTCTCTACCAAAAAGTAGCGTATCTTTTTGTTTAAATAGAAAATTATTGTAATTTTTTTTTGCCTTTGTGGTCATAAGAATCACTCTTGAATTTTTTTTCTTAATTGAAAATTCCTCATATGAACTATAAGTTATTATTTTACATTTATCCAAATAGTCCATGGCAACTCTTTTTAATCTTTTGTCATTCAAATTAAAACCACAAGGCTCAATTATTTCTAATTTGACGTTAAAACAAGAGCACAAACGAATAATCGAAGCTGTATTTTGGGGTATATCAGGTTGGTAAAGTGCAATATTGAACATTTTTTTTAAATTTTAAGTTGAGTAATGTGTCATTCTGACCTTAACAAATTTATATGAATTGTAATTGACTAGTATTATATACTATATAAAGAGTTCAAATCTATGAGTAAAAAAAAACGTACAAATAGAAGAGATTTCTTGTTCACGGCAACCTACACACTGGGCGCGGTTGGAGTAGGTTCTGCCATATGGCCATTAATAGATCAGATGAATCCAGATTCTTCTGTTAAAGCATTAGCAACTACGGAGGTGGACGTTAGCCGCGTTGAAGTAGGAAAAACCATAACTGTTCTCTGGAGAGGGAAGCCTATATTTATCAGACGTAGAACTAAAAAAGAAATTGATGAAGCGCTAGAAGTTGATTTAAAAGATTTAAAAGATCCTCAGAAAGATTCTGATAGAGCAAAAAATCCCGAATGGCTAGTTATGATAGGAGTTTGTACGCATCTAGGATGTGTTCCTTTGGGAAATAAAGGAGAATACAAAGGTTGGTTTTGTCCTTGTCATGGATCACACTATGATACATCTGGAAGAATTAGAAAAGGACCTGCGCCGACTAATTTAGAAATTCCTAAATATGAATTTGTTGATAACAATACAATCAAAATAGGCTAGTAGATCAATGAGCGAAGAAAAATATATTCCACAATCTAAATTAGCTCAATGGTTTGATTCTAGATTGCCGCTTTTAACTCTTTCTCATCATCTAAGATCTTATCCGACACCAAAAAATTTAAATTATTGGTGGACATTTGGAGGAATCTTAACTTTTTGTTTAATTATACAAATGATTACCGGTGTAGTTCTTGCCATGCATTATGTTGCCCATACTGATTACGCTTTTCAAAGCATCGAGCATATAATGAGAGATGTTAATTATGGTTGGCTTATCAGATACGTTCATTCTAACGGATCTTCAATGTTTTTTTTAGCTGTTTATATTCATATATTTAGAGGATTATTTTATGGATCATACAAATCTCCTAGAGAAATGATATGGATAACAGGTTTGGTGATCTATTTTTTAATGATGGCAACAGCCTTTATGGGGTACGTTTTGCCATGGGGTCAAATGAGTTTTTGGGGCGCCACAGTTATCACAAATTTATTTAGCGCCATACCTTTAATCGGCGAAAGTATTACCACTTGGTTGTGGGGAGCTTATTCAGTGGACAACCCAACACTTAATAGATTTTATAGTTTGCATTATCTGCTTCCATTTTTAATTTTTGGCTTGGTTGTATTGCATGTTTGGGCATTGCATGTTCCAGGAAATAATAATCCCGCCGGAATCGAAATTAAAAAAAATAGCAACGAAACTATGTCCTTTCATCCATATATGGTCATGAAGGATCTCGTTGCTTTACTTGCTTTTTCAGTTATTTTTTTGTGGTTTGTGTTTTTTGCTCCAAATGCTTTGGGGCATCCCGACAATTATATTGAGGCAGACCCTTTAGTAACTCCATCTCATATAGTGCCTGAATGGTATCTTTTACCTTTTTATGCAATTCTTAGAGCGATACCTAGTAAATTGGGCGGTGTTATTTTTATGTTTGCTTCAATTTTTGTGCTTATGTTTTTGCCATGGCTTGATACTCTTAAAGTAAGATCTGCAGCTTTCAGGCCAACTTACAGAAAATTCTTTTGGGTATTGGTTTTCAATGTAATTTTGCTTGGTTATTTGGGCGCAAAACCACCTGATGGAATTTACTTAATTTTAGCTAGGATAGCTACAGCTTATTATTTTATTCACTTTTTGATCTTGCTTCCTTTTCTTAGTCGTTATGAAAAAACAGATCCATTGCCACAAAGCATATCAGATCCAGTTTTAAAAAAACCTGGTTTGGTAGATAAATTTAAAAAAGTCGCAGCTGAATACGAGGGGGAAAATGTTTCTACCTTTAAATAAAAAAATAAAAAAAATTATTATTATAATTTGTGTTTGCCTTTTTCCATTTTCTGTGTCCTCAGGCGAATCAAATCAAGAGCACATAGATATTGATTGGAGTTTTCAAGGAATTTTTGGCACTTTTGATAGAGCTTCGCTTCAAAGAGGCTATCAGGTTTACCAAGAGGTTTGTTCTGGTTGTCATTCCATGGAGCATTTGAGTTATAGAAATTTATCGGAAAAAGGAGGTCCAGAATTTTTAAAAGAAGAGGCCAAAGCCATAGCCGCACAATTCGAAGTCGAAGATGGGCCAGATGCTGAAGGAGAAATGTTTTTTAGACCAGGCAGGCTGTCAGATAAATTTGTCAAACCTTATCCTAATGTTCAAGCAGCAAAAGCATCGAATGGTGGAGCGTATCCTCCAGATATGTCAGTTCTTGTAAAAGCAAGAAAGGGCGGGGCAAACTATATTTATTCACTTCTTTTAGGATATGAAGATGCTCCTACAGGTTTTGAGATTGAAGAAGGAGTTTATTATAATAAGTATATGGCTGGAAACAAAATCAAAATGGCCAATCCTCTTTCTGCTGGAATTATAGAATACACAGATGGAACTGAATCGACGACTTCCCAAATGGCTAAAGATGTTGTTACATTTTTGGTGTGGGCAGGAGAACCTCATCTTGAAGCACGACACAAAACTGGTTTTAAAGCAATTATTTATCTAATAATTCTTTTAACTTTAGTTTACTTAAGCAAGAAAAAGGTTTGGTCTCGCTTTGATAACAAAAAAAATCCAGAAGAAGATGTTTTTGATAAGGCGGAAGACTGGGCTACAGAGTATGAAGGCGAAGATCCTAAAACTTTTAAGTAACTTAACTTCCTACTCTAAAATACATTACATCCCCATCGCTAACCAAATAATCTTTTCCTTCGAGTCTTAATTTTCCAGCATTCTTACATTCGTTGAAACCATTATATTTTATAAAATCCTCGTGACTTACCGTTTCAGCTCTGATGAACTTTTTCCTAAAATCGGTATGAATAACACCTGCGGCATCTACAGCTTTGGAGTTTTTTTCTATTGTCCAAGCTCTGCTTTCTTCAGGTCCAGAAGTAAAAAAAGTACTAAGACCTAATGCGTTATAACCCGTTTTAATTAAATTGTCCAAGCCAGTACTTTTAATTCCAGATTCAAGCATAAAATCCTTTCGATCTTTTGTTTGTAGTCCCATGATTTGATCTTCTATATCAGCACAAACAATAACTATATTTTCATTCGGGAATTTTTTTTTGCAAGCTTCAGAGTATTTATTACCATTAGGTAAGCTTTTTTCATCAACATTGCACACAATAATTCTTGGTTTTAGAGATAAGAGAGATGACTTTTTAATTAATTTTTTGTCATATTTTTTCTCTAATTCTTTAGGTTTTTTTCCACTATTAATTAATTTCAAACAATCTTCTAAAAAGCTTAATTCATCTTTTTCTAGTTTTTTTTTGTTACCTTTTTCCAATCTTTTTTGAAGAGATTCTAAATCAGATAATAATATTTCTGTTTCGATAATTTCAAGATCTCTTATAGG
>CAZKXT010000008.1:0-2182 GCA_964556965.1 uncultured Alphaproteobacteria bacterium
TAATACATTATTTTATTAATTCCTTTCGACTAATTTAATAGATTTTTTTACCATAAAATCAATTATTTCTTTGTTGCATTTTTCAATCTCTTTTTGATTCTCTGATCTCATAACTATAGAAACTCCGATTTTGCCTGAACGAAAAAACGGATAACTCCCTATTTCTATATGTTTAAACTTATTTTGTGTCTTTGTTAATTCCTTGGCAATTTCACTTTCTACCGTCTCGACCGATATAGTTTTGCTCAAAATTTTTTTGCCTCCAAAAATTTTATCTTTTAAAAATGGCAACATTGATTTCATAATGTCTGGAACGCCAGGCAAACAAAAAACATTCTCGATATAAAAACCAGGCGCTCCGCTAGATGGATTATAAATTAAATTGGCATTTGTGGGCATCATGGCCATTCTTTTTCTACTTTCATTGAATTCTTCTGCTTTATAATAATTTTCTAAAATTTTATAAGCCTCTTTATGAGAAGAATATTTTTTTTTGAAAGCCCGTGACACAGATTGCGCTGTGATATCATCATGAGTAGGTCCGATACCACCAGTAGTAAAAACATAATCGTAAGTCTTTCTAAGTTTATTAACATTAGATATGATTATCTTCTCTACATCTGGAATAATTCTAACTTCTTTTACTTGCACCCCATTTGAGTTTAGCCATATCGAAATATCTGCTGTATTTTGATCTTTTGTTCGACCAGATAAAATTTCATTCCCTATAATTAATATAGCTGCATAAATTTTTTTGTTATCTTTGTGCATATAAATTAGTAAAATAAAAAATGCTATTTCATAATTTAATAACAGGAACATTTGTAAAAAGATATAAGAGATTTTTTGTTGATATTCTGCATAAGAAGAAAAAAATAACTGCTCATTGTCCAAATTCTGGTTCTATGTTGGGTCTCCTGAATAAAGATAACAATGTTTGGTTTTCAATCTCGGACAATAAAAAAAGAAAGCTGAAATATACACTTGAAATTATAGAGCAAGAAAAAAATCTTGTTGGTGTGAATACACATTTAACAAATAAAATTATTAAAGAGGCTTTATTAGAAAAAAAAATATCAGAATTGGCAGATATATTTTCAATAAAATCTGAGGCTGTCTTTGATAAAAACACAAGGTTTGATTTTCTTTTAGAAAATTATAATAAAAAAGTATTTCTTGAAGTAAAAAATGTTACTCTTTCAAGAAACAAAGGCTTCGCTGAATTTCCCGATGCTAAAACAGAACGTGGAAAAAAACACTTAATTAAGCTTGTGGAAGCTCAAAAAAAAGGTTTTGATTCTTATATAATTTATTTAGTTCAAAGAAATGATTGTAAAAATTTTAAGATTGCTCACGATATTGATCCAGAGTACAAAAAAGCCTACGATTATGCTAAGAAAAATAAGGTAAAAATATTGTGTTATGATTGTCAAATAAATAGCCAAGAGGTAAAATTGAATAAAAGAATTCTTTAAAAAAATTAATGAAAAACAATCATCAAGAGGCATTTGAAAAAATGAGAGAATCTGGGAAATTGGCATCTAGCGCATTAGATGAAGTTGCTTCTTATGTTAAGCCTGGTGTTACCACAGAATTTTTGGACAAAATATGTTATGAATATATAAAAGACAACGGTGGTTATTCTGCTCCTTTGTTTTACAAGGGCTTTCCAAAATCTTCTTGCACCTCTGCGAACCATGTGATTTGTCATGGAATTCCTTCCAAAAAATATCTTGCGGAAGGAGATATTCTAAACATCGACGTAACTGCTACAGTAAATGGGTGGCATGGTGACACGAGTAGAATGTTTCCCGTTGGCGAAATATCGATAAAAGCCAAAAACTTGATCAATGCCACTTACGAAGCCATGATGTTAGGAATCTCTGTAATAAAAAGTGGAATCAAAATTGGTGATATTGGTCACGCTATACAAACATACGTTGAAAAAAAAGGTTTCTCTGTTGTAAGAGATTTTTGTGGACACGGAATTGGAACGAGATTCCACGAAGAACCAAATATTCTTCACTACGGTAACAAAAATGAAGGTAAAACATTAGAAACTGGTATGATTTTCACAGTGGAGCCTATGATAAATATTGGCTCCTATCATTCTAAAATATTAAGTGATGGGTGGACGGCTGTGACTAAAGATAAAAGCCTTTCAGCACAATTTGAACATACT
>CAZKXT010000008.1:2282-10413 GCA_964556965.1 uncultured Alphaproteobacteria bacterium
GTTGAAAGAATTCACAAAATAGAAAAAAAAGTGAAACATGATGTAATTGCTTTTTTAACTTCAATATCTGAAACCGCTGGTTCTAAAGGAAGATTTTTACACCAAGGCCTCACATCTTCTGATATTCTTGATACTTGTTTTAATTTGCAATTAAAACAATCTGCTGAAATTATTGATTCAGATTTAAAAAAATTACTATTATCACTTAAAAAAATTTCTAAAAAGTATAAAAATACAATTTGTATTGGTAGAAGCCATGGAATTCATGCCGAACCAACGACATTTGGACTTAAGTTTGCATCATTTTATGAAGAATTTAAAAGGAATAAATCAAGATTATCTTCTGCTATCAAAGAAATATCTACATGCGCAATTTCTGGTGCTGTAGGAACTTTTGCTAACGTTGATCCTGGAATTGAAAAATATGTTTCAAAAAAAATGAACCTTTTGCCAGAAGCAATTTCCACACAAATTATACCAAGAGATAGACATGCTTTCTTTTTTTCAGTTTTGGGAATAATTGCAAGCTCAATTGAACGTTTGGCAGTTGAAATAAGGCACTTACAAAGAACTGAAGTTAATGAAGCGAGTGAGCATTTTAGCTTAGGACAAAAAGGATCTTCCGCAATGCCACACAAAAAAAATCCTGTATTAAGTGAAAATCTAACAGGACTATCAAGATTGGTGCGAAGCTATGTGGCTCCATCACTTGAAAATGTTGTTTTATGGCATGAAAGAGATATTTCGCATTCTAGTGTTGAGAGAAATATAGGTCCAGATTCTACTACCACGCTAGATTTTGCTCTTAACAGATTAAATGAAATAGTAAAAAATTTAGATGTATTTCCAAAAAAAATGTTAAATAATACTCAAATAACTAATGGTTTAATTTTTTCACAAAGGGTTATGCTTGAGTTAACAAAAAAAGGAATGCGTAGAGAAAAAGCTTATACGATAGTCCAAAAAAATGCTATGACCGCATGGAAGAAAAATAAAAGTTTTGAATTATTGCTTACTCAAGACAAATCAGTAGCAAAAATTTTATCAAAAAAAGAGATTAGCAATCTTTTTAAATTTGATTATCACACTAAGAGGGTTAACTATATTTTTAAAAGAGTTTTTAAATAAATTATGAATAAAGGAAAAAAACTTTACGAGGGAAAAGCAAAAATAATTTACGAGGGACCCGAAAAAGGAACAGCCATACAACATTTCAAGGATGATGCCACGGCATTCAACAATCAGAAAAAATCTTCTGTTGAAGGAAAAGGAGTTTTAAATAATAGAATTTCTGAACACATCTTGCAAAATTTAAATCAAATTGGAATTAAAACACATTTGATAAAAAGATTAAACATGAGAGAACAACTCGTCTATTTGGTTGAAATAATTCCTATTGAATTTATTGTTAGAAATATCGCCACAGGATCATTAACAAAAAGACTGGGCGTTACAGATGGAACTGTTTTAAAAGAACCGCTGATAGAATATTGCTATAAAAATGATGAACTTGGAGACCCTCTAGTTGCTATAGAACATATTAAGGCGTTTAACTGGGCACGAACTACTGAGATAGATTCAATAAACCCTATTTTGTTAAGAGTTAATGATTTTTTATCTGGTATGTTTAGAGGAGTAGGAATAAAGCTTGTTGATTTTAAATTAGAGTTTGGAAGATTGGAAAAAGATGGAAAAACTCAATTGGTACTAGCTGATGAGATTAGCCCCGATACTTGTAGATTGTGGGATATAAAAAACGACAGAAAGCTAGACAAAGATAGATTTAGAAAAGATTTAGGAAATATTATCGAAGCTTACCAAGAAGTTGCTAAAAGACTTGGTATTGCGCCTGAACAATCTAATATAACTGAAGTAAAATCAGGCAAACCCAGAACGATAAATTTTAGAAGAAAATAAATTGAAAATTTCAGTTATAGTAACTCTGAAAAAAGAAGTACTTGACCCTCAAGGCAACACCGTTCAACAAACACTTAAAAATATGGGTTACAACAATATATCTCAGGTGCGACAAGGTAAGTTTTTTGAGATAGAAATAGATTCCAATGACGTTGAAAAAACCAAAAAAGAAGTGGTTGAAATTTGCAATAATCTATTGGCTAACACAGTAATCGAAGATTACAAAATCACAGATTCCAAAGAATAATGAATTCAAGTGTAATTGTTTTTCCAGGTTCAAATTGTGACAGAGATATTGCTATAGCATTAAGCAAAAACAAATTTAAAAATAAGATGATTTGGCATAATGATATGGAGTTGCCAAAATCAGATTTGGTTGTTTTGCCTGGAGGATTTTCTTATGGAGATTATTTAAGATCTGGATCCATAGCTGCAAAATCAAAGATTATGAATAGTGTTATTAATCATGCTAAAAATGGAGGCTTGCTTTTAGGTATTTGTAATGGATTCCAAATATTAGTTGAAAGCAATTTATTGCCTGGAGTCTTGTTAAGAAATCGAAAGCTTAAATTTATTTCTACAGATATATACGTGAAAAAAACAAATCAAAGGAGTAAATTTTGTAACAAATACAAAGAGGTTTCAAAATTTCCTATTGCGCATAACGAAGGCAATTACTACGCGGACAAAAACACAATAAAAAAATTAGAAGACAAAAATCTTATAGCATTCAAATATTGCGATGTTAAGGGCGATGTAAATGAAACATCTAATCCAAATGGTTCATTGAATAACATCGCGGGTATTTTAAACGAAAATCAAAATATATTGGGAATGATGCCGCATCCTGAAAGAATGATCGAAGAAAAATTTTCTGGAAATGATGGTTCCATTTTTTTTGAAAACTTACTTAACAACATCATAAAATGAAAATAGACAAAAAAGTTATTGAAAATCACGGCCTAAAAGATGATGAATATAAAAAAATCGTTGAACTTATAGGTAAAGACCCTAATTTTCTTGAACTTGGTATATTTTCCGCCATGTGGAATGAACATTGTTCTTACAAGTCTTCAAAAATGCATCTAAAAAAAATGCCTACAAAAAATAAAAGAGTTATTCAAGGTCCTGGTGAAAACGCGGGTGTTATTGATATTGATGATGGAGATGCGATAGTTTTCAAAATAGAAAGTCATAATCACCCATCATACTTGGAGCCTTACCAAGGAGCGGCTACGGGTGTTGGAGGAATTTTAAGAGATGTTTTTACAATGGGAGCTAGACCCATAGCAAACTTAAACTCTATACATTTTGGCTCGCCTACTCATAAAAAAACAAAAAATTTATTATCAGGTGTTGTTTCTGGAATAGGAGGATATGGAAATTCAGTAGGAATTCCAACCGTTGGTGGAGAAACCAACTTTGACAAATGCTATAATGAAAATATTTTAGTGAATGCAATGGCTGTTGGTTTAACAAAGACGAATAAAATTTTTTATTCCAAAGCAGAAGGTGTGGACATGCCCGTTATTTATGTTGGTTCTAAAACAGGAAGAGATGGAATACATGGGGCTAGCATGGCATCTGCGGAATTTGACAGCAATTCTGAAGAAAAAAAACCTACTGTTCAAGTTGGAGATCCATTTAAAGAAAAGCTGCTACTTGAGGCCTGTCTTGAATTGATGAAGGAAAATTCAATTATATCTATACAAGATATGGGAGCTGCTGGACTAACATCCTCAAGTATAGAAATGGCATCCAAAGGAAATTTAGGAATTCAATTAAACTTGGACAAAGTTCCTTGTAGAGAACGTGGAATGACGCCATATGAAATTATGCTTTCTGAAAGTCAAGAAAGGATGCTTATAATTTTAAAAAAAGGAAAAGAAGAATCAGCAAAAAAAATATTTGATAAATGGAATTTAGATTTTTCAATTATTGGAAAAACAACTGACGGTAAAAATTTATTAATAATGGAAAAAGAAAAAATCGTTTGCGACTTACCTCTCAAATCTCTCTCTTCCTTGGCTCCTGTATATGATCGCAAATGGACAAAACACCCTCTTCCAAAAGTAAATAAACCTAAAAATGAATATAAAAATAAAATTGATGAATCTTTAATTAAACTCATTCAAACAACAAAATTATCAAATAAATCTTGGGTTTGGGAACAGTACGACCAAACAGTTATGGGTGATACAATTCAAAAACCAGGAGGCAATTCTGGCGTAATAAGAATACATGAAACTAATAAAGCTATATCAGTTTCTGTAGATTCCTCAGCAAATTATTGCAAAGCTCATCCTTTGACTGGAGGAAAACAAGTTGTTTGTGAAAATTGGAGAAACTTGATTGCTGTAGGCTCAAAACCAATTGCGATAACTAATTGTTTAAACTTTGGAAATCCAGAAAAAAAAGATGTTATGGGTCAATTTGTTGAGTGTGTTGAAGGAATTTCCTTGGCATGCAAATATCTCGATTATCCTATAGTGTCTGGAAACGTGTCATTTTATAATGAAACAAATAGTGTTCCAATCAACCCCACTCCAACCATTGGCGGAGTGGGATTAATTAAAAACATAGACAACATGATTAGCTTTAAATTAAAAAATGAGGGCAATCTAATAATGATAATAGGAAAAACTAAAGGTCATCTGGATCAGAGTTTGTTCCATCGAGAAATAAATCGTTTAGAAAAAGGCCCTCCTCCTGAAATAAATTTATTTAATGAAAAAAATAATGGATTAACAGTTTTAAATTTAATTGAAAATAAACTGCTACTTTCTTGTCATGACATATCCGACGGTGGTATATTGTGTTCTTTAACAGAAATGTGCATTGGGGGAATGATGGGAGCAAAACTTAACAAACCAAATTCTTTAGTTAATAAATATGAATATTTTTTTGGAGAAGATCAAAGTAGATATTTAGTTGAAATTAAAAAGGAAAATTTAAAAAAAATACAAAGTATTTTAAAGAAAAATGGGGTTTTTGGAGAAATTGTTGCAGAAACACAAAAGAATAATTTAGAATTACATGGAGAATTTAGTATAAAGATAGAAGAGTTAAAAAAATTAAATTCTAATTGGTTTAAAAATTTTTATAATTGATATTATGCCATTAAGCATGAACGAAATAAAAACCTTGATCGTTGCATCGATGCCGGATGCTGATGTGGAAATAGAAGATTTGGCTGGAGATAACAACCATTTTGCTGCAACAATAACTTCAAGTAAATTTAAAGGATTAAGTAAAATAGAACAACATAAATTGGTTTATAAATCATTGAAAGGTAAAATGGGAAATGAGCTGCATGCTTTATCTCTAAATACAAAGGAAAAATAAATGGATGTTGAAACAAAAAAAAATATAGAAAATAAAATAAATAATGATGAAATATGTTTGTTTATGAAAGGCACTCCAGAAACACCTCAATGTGGTTTTTCAATGACGGTTGTCAATATTCTTAGAATAATGAATTTGAAATTTGCATCTGTTGATGTTCTAAAAGATGAAAAAATAAGACAGGGAATAAAAGAATTTAGTGATTGGCCAACAATTCCACAACTTTATGTTAAAGGAAAATTTGTTGGTGGTTGTGATATAGTTAAAGAAATGTACGAAAACAAAGAGTTGCACAAATTGACTGGTAAATAATAAAAAATTCTTTATGAGACACTATATTTATAAAATACTTATTGCTGCGGTGACCTTTATATTGGTTTTTGAATTTACAATTGGAAGAAAATTTAATCAAATAAATGAAAAAACCGAAATTATCTTTACTAAAGAAGGTAGAAAAGAAATGGTTATATCTCTAAAAAATGAAATGAAAAAAGCAATTGAAAAAGAAAACTATCTAGATGAAGAAGAGCGAGTTCTGATAAATAAATTTATAGAAAAGATTAAAAACGAACTTCAAGAACCAAATTAACCTACTTACATAAAAGAACTCTTCCCGCCACTATTTCTTCGTTATCAAAAAAATAACTATATCTTGATGAGGCTATTGTTTCACATTTGTATGGGATGCCTTTTTTTAAATTTCTAACATTTTGTATTGCATAAAAAGGTCTTTGATAGTCGGAATCGATAAGACCCCAAGGTCCAAAGCACTTAAATTTGCTATTGGCTAAAAAAGGTTTTACTCCCCATAAGGGACTAGCTAACAAACATTTTGGTTTATCGGGTGTGTCATCCCATATTTCTAAATGGAGATTGGCATTTGCTGCTAAATTTTTTCCGCTTAAACCCCAATACTCTGTCTCAAAATTTTTACTTATCTCAAAAAATCTTGATGGCATATTAAACCATGTGTATTGATAAGGATGCATCCAGCTAAGCTCCATCGAGAAAATAAAAACTGTCAATACGCTCAAAGTATAGAAAAATTTTTTAGAAAAAGTAAAAAATGCAACTAAAGAAATTATAAAAAAAATGGGTATTAAAAATTGTATGTGCCTAATCTCATCAAACAAATGTGCTTTGGTTAAAATTAAAAACAAAGGAATGCATATTGCTGTTCCTAAAAATGTTCCAAAATAGAGGGAAATCTTCTTGTCATTAAATAATTTTTTTTCAACAAATGGAATTAGAAACAAACCAATTATAATCAGTAACGGTAATTTCACTGATAACCACATGGGTATATACAGTGGATCTGGTGACTTGGCTTGCAAACATGTTCCAAATGTTAAAGTACAGACATCATGATAAAATTTTCCGAAATGCTTTATCGTATCAATAAAATACAATGGATTTTGCCATATATATGGAAACAAAATGTAAATCAGTAAAATTGTGGATATTAAAAAGAAAATAAATTTTTTAAAGTTTTCAAAATTTATTAAATTTAAATTTTTATCCTTTATATTAAATAGAATTAAAAAAGATAGAAAATATTGTAAAAAAATTAAAATGCCCGAAACTCTTATTGAAATCAAATAAGCTGTGGAAAGTGCAACAACAAAAACATGAAAAAAAGAAACTTCGGTTTTAATTAAATATTTTTCTAAAATTTTCAAACTTAGATATGAACAAAGCATCCAAGATGTTAAAAAAGGTATATCCTTGGGATTGAACAAAGCATGTCCAAAAAGGTATGGATATAACAAATATACTAATGAAGACACTGATAAAAATACTTCATTATCAATAATTTTTTTCAAAATTAAGTAAAACAATACTCCGGAAATAAAAAAAAATAAAAACACAACAAAATGTTTTGATATAAGTTTTGCGCCATATTCATCAAGAGAAATAGTTCCTGATTGGTTAATGCTTTTGACTAGGTCTTTAATAAGAAATTGTATTGGTTGAGAAATAAACTGAAAACCCACCCCATAATACTTGTCTTTATAATCAGCTAGGTTTTCACTGGGGATTTGATTCAAAAAAGTTTTTTTGAAAATCTTAACATTGTATTCCCAATTTTTTTGCTCATGGTATTCATCATGAGATATTCCTACTTTAATAGAATTGTAACTTCCAAATATTAAATAAAATGATAGAAATAAAATTTTAAGATATTTATAATGTTTTATTGTCATCTGATTTTTTCTCTATTACACAAATTAATGATTTTCCGAAAGAATGGAAAAAAATTTTATCAAGAATTCTTGAAATGGGAACAAAAAAATTCCAAATTTTAATTTTGGCTCCAAAATTTGATCTGCTGTTTCCTGAAATTTTCGAAAGTAAGCTAAAAATAAAACCCATAGAATCAAAATATTTTAATTGCACTATACGCATATCAAATTTGGAAATTATTTTTAATAAATCTTTTTTGTTGTATCTTCTGAAATGACCTACATCTTTATCAAAATTTGAAAATAAAATATTAAAAGCTGGAACATTTATTATTAAACGACCATTTACATTAAGTTTATGAAAAGCATGAAAAATTTCGTTTTCATCGTCCTCGATGTGTTCAAGAACATCCAAATAAATTATAGTATCAAATTTTTCTTTCGAATCTTTAATATCACAATCGTTAATGTAAATATTTGAATAGTTCTTAATTTTTTTTTTTATTTCTTCAAAAAGTTTTTTGCTAGTTTCAAATAAATATAAACTTGAAACACTTGAGTGATAGTATTTTATATTTTCTCCGGTGCCAGGCCCGATTTCCGCACTTTTTCCAGAAATGTATTTTTTAAAAAGATCAAATTGATAATTTCTAAATTTATTGGCTTTATCAAAATAGGACAGCTCC
>CAZKXT010000009.1:0-10246 GCA_964556965.1 uncultured Alphaproteobacteria bacterium
TTATACCAGGTAAAATTTTTCCTTCAAGAAGTTCCAAAAAAGCTCCACCTGCAGTTGATATATATGTGAATTTGTCAGAACATCCAAATCTATTTATTGCTGCAACCGTGTGACCACCACCTGCAATTGATATAAGAGATCTATTTTTTGTATTTTCTGATATTTTTTTTGCAATTTTTTTGCTACCAAAGGAAAATTCTTTAACTTCAAAATAACCTGCCGGACCATTCCACAAAACAGTTTTTGAATCATCAATCGATTTTGCAATAGTTTCGAAAGTTTTTTCTCCAATATCCAGTATTATGTCGGTATCATCTATTTCATTCACGTTTTTTAACCGCCCTTTTGCATTATAATTTTTTGATACTATTACGTCTTTAGGAATTACTATATTACAATTATTTATTTCACATTCTTTTAAAATACTTTTTACTAAATTGTCTTGGTTTTCTTCAAAAAAAGAATTTCCAATTTTGAAACCTTTGTATTTTATAAAGTTGTTTGCCATTGCCCCTACTATGACAATAGTTTGAACTTTTTTTATCAGATTGATTAAAACTCCTATTTTTGAGGAAATTTTAGACCCTCCGATAATACACGTAACTGGTTTGTGAGGGTTAGAAGTAAGTGTTTTTATTAAATTTACTTCTTCTATTAGCATTCTACCGGCAAACGAATCTATGTGATTTGTTATTTCACAAACAGAAGCGTGAGCTCTATGAGAACAAGCAAATGCTTCGTTTATATAAATATCTCCAATTTTAGAAAGTTCTTTTGAAAATGATTCAGCGTTAAGCTCTTCTTCTTTGTTAAATCTTATATTTTCTAATAATAAAATCTCGCCAGGCTTAATTTTTTTACTTTTTTCTATTACCTCTGGGCCATAACTTTTTTCAAAAAATTCAATTTTGGTTTTCATTAATTCTTGCAAAGCTAGAGCCACTGGTTTTAAAGATAATTTTTTATCAAATCTTCCTTTTGGTCTTCCAAGATGAGAAATAAGAATTATTTTCGCTTTTTTTTCTATGAGATTGGTTATTAGAGGAGTTATTTTTTTTATTTTAGAATTATCAGAAACTTTTCCATCGTTTATAGGAACATTTAAATCTACACGTACGAGAACCCTTTTCTCTGTTAAATTTATTTTATCATCCAGAGCCTTTAGATTGCTCATTCTCTAATTTATGTTTCCAAAATAAACTGCAAGATCACACATTCTATTGGCGTAACCCCACTCATTGTCATACCAAGCAGAAACTTTTGCCATTTTGCCATCAGTTACTTTCGTCAAAGACATATCAATGATGGCTGAATATGGATTATGATTAAAATCAGAAGAAACCAATTGTTCATTATTTGTATCTAAAATATTTTTTAGTTCTGATTTTGACGCTTTTGAAAATGAATTATTTATCTTTTCAGCAGATAAATTTTGTTTTGAAGAAAATACAAACTCGACCAATGAAACGTTAGGCGTTGGAACTCTAATGGATATTCCTTCTACTTTGCCTTTAAGTTCTGGAATAACCTCGCCAAGAGATCTTGTTGCTCCCGTACTTGTAGGAACCAATGCATTCGGAGCGCTTCTTGCGCGTCTTAGATCTTTATGAGAATTGTCTAACAATCTCTGATCTGACGTATACGAATGTATTGTAGTCATAAAACCCCTTTCAATTCCAAAGTTGTCATTTAATACTTTGGCGATAGGAGCTATACAATTTGTAGTACACGATGCAGCGGAAATTACTTTATCAGTAGACTTTAAATTTTTATGATTTACACCAAAAATAATATTGTTAGCATTTTTGCATGGAGCCGAAACAATCACTTTTTTTGCTCCAGAACTGATATGTTCTTCCGATTTTTCTTTTGTGTTGAATTTGCCCGTGCATTCCAAAACAATATCCACTTTATGTTTTTTCCAACCAATTTTAGAAATTTCTTTTTCGTTTATCATTGCTATTTTTTTACCATTTATTTCAATTGATTGGTTAGAGTGATTTATTTTGGCTTCTAATTTTCCATGTATAGTATCGTGTTTTAATAGAAAACTACTTACTTCAGCATTTCCCTTATTATTAATTGCGACTACCTCAATGTCTTTTCTATTATTTTCGACAATAGATCTTAGTACCATTCTTCCAATTCTTCCAAATCCATTTATACCTACTTTTACTGTCATAGTTACTTGCCTAATACATTTTTTGTTAATTTTATAATATGGTTACTAGTTAAATTAAAATGTTCGTAAATTTTTTTATAGGGAGCACTTTTTCCAAAATCATCCACTCCAAAAGTTAATCCATTTTCACCAATATATTTTTTCCAACATTCTGTTATACCGGCTTCTATCGATATCTTAATTTTTGTTTCATTCAAAATTTTTGTTTTATAACTATTTGATTGTTGTTCGAATATTTCATGGCATGGCATAGATATTACTTTTGTATAGATGTTTTCTGTGGCTAATTTGTGACTGATGTCGCAAGCCAAACTAACTTCAGAACCAGTTGCAAGTATGGTTAGTTCAATGTTTTGATTGGTTCTAAGAATTTCGTATGCTCCATTGGCACATTTATTTTCTTCATAAAAGTCTTTGCGAATAGGGTTTATTTTTTGTCTGCTCAAAGCTATTGCGCTAGGGGTTTTTGAATTTTTCAAAGCCAACTGCCAACATTCAAAAGTTTCAGTTGAGTCAGCTGGTCTAAAAACATTTAAATTAGGAATAGATCTTAAGCTAGCCAGTTGTTCTATTGGTTGATGTGTTGGCCCATCTTCTCCAAGTCCTATAGAATCATGGCTTAATACGTAAATTACTCTTTGCTTCATTAGCGCCGCAAGACGCATAGATGGTTTGCAGTAATCACTGAAAATAAGGAATGTTCCGCCATAAGGAATCAGGTCACTGTGTAGTGCTAAACCATTCATTATTCCACACATTGCATGTTCTCTAACCCCATAATGAATGTAGTTTCCTTTAAAATTTCCTGGTTTGATTATGCTGTGATTTTTTGTTTTAGTGTTGTTTGAGCCTGACAAATCCGCAGAGCCACCGATAAGATTAGGCAATTTTTCTATCAGAACAGATAGTATTTTTTCAGAAGATTTTCTGGTTGCAATAGTTTCTAAATTTTTAATTATGTTTTGTTTTTCGGTTTTAAAAATATTATCTAAGTTATTTTTTTCAATTTTTTTTCCATAATTTTTTTGCCATTTTTCCGATTCTTCAATTCCTCTACTTCCTATATTTCTCCATTCGTTCAGTATTTCTTTTGGAATTTGAAAGGGGGGATGTTTCCATTTTAATTTTTTTCTTACTAAAGAAACCTCATCTTCACCCAAAGGACTTCCATGAGCTGCTGCCTTAGCAGATTTATTTGGAGATCCGAAGCCTATAATTGTTTTACAAGATATAACCGTTGGTTTTTTTGCTTTTTGAACTTTTTTAAGTGCACTGAATATTTGTTTTTCATTATGACCATTTATGTCGATATAGTCCCACCCATAACTTTCAAATCTTTTTTTAAAATTATCCGATACCGCAAGATTAGTTGGGCCATCGATAGAAATAGAGTTATTATCAAAGAGCATTATTAAGTTTTTAAGTTTTAAATGACCTGCAAGACTTAATGCTTCATGGCTTATTCCTTCCATTAAACAACCATCTCCAGCTAAAACATAAGTTTTATGATTGAAAACTTTTTTTCCTAGTTTATTTTTTAAAATTTCTTCTGCTAGCGCTAATCCAACCGCATTCGCTATTCCCTGTCCAAGAGGACCGGTTGTTGTTTCAATTCCGCTATTTACAACATACTCAGAATGACATGCGCAAATTGAATTTATCTGTCTAAAATTTTTTATGTTTTCAATTGATATACTTTTATATCCAGTCAGATAAAGCAAAGAATATAAAAGCATTGAACCATGTCCAGCCGAAAGAATAAACCGATCACGATTAATCCAACTCGGATTTTTTGGACTAAACCTTAGGTAGTATTTAAATAATACTGTAGCCACATCCGCCATACCCATGGGCATGCCGGGGTGTCCAGAATTAGCTCTCTGAACAGCATCGACCGAGAGCATTCGTATTGCGTTTGATAAATCTTTGAAAGCCGGACTCACTATAAAACCTATATAGACTTGAACGTTCCAAATCAATAATATGATTAAAAAATAAATCAAATGAAAAATTACGAAGAAAAAGAAAAAAGACTGGAAGATGTTTTGTTAAGATTAAGTGATTTAACCAATAAGTCCGGGGGAAATCAGGAGGATGTGAATAATTTGAATATTCAGAAGAATCACTTAATAAGTGAAAAAAAAATTATTGAGGAAAAATACGAAAAATTGCTTAGTGCACACAGAGTGTTACAGGAGAGGTTGGGGAGTTTAAGCAAAAAACTAGAACAAAAATTTAATGAACAGAGCAAATTTGATCAAAAGGTGGATGAACTGAATCAGGAAACTGACCTTTTGATTTCAGAAATTGATAAATGGGAAACGTGAATATAAAATTTAATGGGAAGGACTATTTGCTCGCATGTGATGATGGGCAAGAGGAAAATTTGAAAAATTTAGGAAAGCATATTGATAAAAAATTTGAGAATATTAAAAAAAAATTAGGGAATATAGGTGAAAATAAACTTATGTTAATTAATGCCATACAAATTGCAGATGATTTTTTCGCCTTAAATAAAAAAGTAAAAAAATCTAAATCTGAATTTGAAGTTATTTCGAATAAATTTAAAGAACTCAGATCATTGGCCATCGAATATAAGAATGACAAAGATCGAGAAATTCAAAAATTGAATCAAGATCTTGAAAATCTAAAAAGTCTGGTAGAAGAGAGTAAGAGTTCTTATGAAAATTTATTAGACAAAACAACTCAATCTATCGAAGATTTTTTAGAAAGTTCAAAAAATCTTCAATAGATTCGGAATGTCAACTTTCAAAAAATCATTAAGAAATAAATTTATTAAAAAGAGACGAGCAAAAAATGTTAAAGAAATCAAGTTCCGTTTTTCAGACTTATTTAATTTTATAAAATATAAATTTGATAGAAAGAAAATTATAATAGGCGGCTATTATCCTAGCGATTTTGAAGTCGATATTATGAGTTTTTTAAAAGAGGCCTCAGACAAAGATTATAAATTGACCCTTCCTGTAATAGAAAAAAAAAACTTAATGAATTTTAAACTTTGGAAATTTCATGAAGTTTTAAAAGTAAACAAATATGGCATACCTGAACCCGATTTATTTAAAAAAAAGATAGCGCCTGATTTGATATTAGTTCCATTAGTCGCTTTCGATAAAAACTGTAACAGATTGGGATATGGAGCTGGATTCTACGATAGATACTTAAAAAAGGTTCGTAGAATTAAAAAAAATTTTTCTTGTATTGGTATTGCTTATAATTTTCAAAAACACAATAAAATACCTATAAATAAATTTGATTATAAATTAGATAATATTTTTACAGAAAAAGGATTTTTAAATTCTTTTAAATGATATTATGAAGATTCTTTTGCTTGGAGATATAATGGGACCATCAGGGAGAGAAGTAATTTATAATAAACTTCCCAATTTAATTAAAGAAAAAAATATTAATTTTGTAATTGCAAATGGAGAAAATGCTGATGATACAGGACGCGGTATAACCGAAGAAGTTTGTTTAAGATTATTTGATTCAGGAGTTAATGTTATTACAGGTGGAAATCATATTTGGGATCAAAAGAAGATAATGGAATTTATTGCAAAAGAAGAAAGATTGTTAAGACCTAATAATTTTTTTGATGGCTCTCCAGGAACTGGTTTAGGAACTTATAAAATAGATAATAAAAAAATAGCAGTACTAAATCTAATGGGAAATATTTTTATGCAAAAAACCGATGATCTTTTTGAAGCAGTTAAACTTTTTTTAAAAAAAGTTAAATTAAAAAAAGATGCAGATTTTATTTTAGTTGATCTGCATGGCGAAATTACAAGCGAAAAAAATGCGTTAGCCCATTTTCTTGATGGGCTTGTTACGGCAGTTGTTGGAACCCATACTCACATTCCAACCAATGATTTTAGAATACTTAAAAAAGGTACAGCCTATCAAACCGATATAGGTATGTGTGGAGACTACGATTCCGTCATTGGAATGAACAAAGAAAATTCAATCAAAAAATTTTTAAAAGACAAAACTGCAACCAAACACTTTCCAGCTTTAGGTGAAGCGACCATGTCAGGACTCTTAATTGAAGCCGATGAAAAAACAGGTTTGGCAAAAAAAATATTACCAATTCTAATTGGTGGGGCGTTGGAAAGATAACCGTAATGGCAGGTCATTCACATTGGGCTGGGATTAAACACAAAAAGGGCAGGGCTGATAAAGAAAGATCGAAAACTTTTTCTAAATTATCAAAAGAGATAACCGTAGCAGCAAAGCTTGGTTCTCCAGAAATTAATTCGAATCCAAGATTAAGAGCAGCTGTTCAATTAGCAAAAAAAGCAAATATGCCCAAGTCAAATATAGACCGAGCTATTAAAAAATCTCAAATGAGCACAGAATCAAATTATGAAAATTTAAGATATGAAGGTTTTGGACCTTTTAAAATAGCTTTTATAGTTGAAGCTTTAACAGATAATAAAAATAGAACAGCATCAAGTATTAGAACTATATTTCAAAAATATGGAGGCAATCTGGGCGAAACTGGTGTTGCTTCTCATAATTTTAAACATTTAGGTATATTTCATGTGGAAAAAGAAAAAGTTTCAAACGAAAAAATATTGGACTATTCTGTACAATCGGGGGCTCAAGATTGCACTTTAAAAGATTCTTATTTTGAAATTTTGTGCAAAAAAGAAGATTTTTATAAAGTAAAAAATAATCTCGAATCAAAAATAGGAGAAATCAGCTTTTCTGAGATTGGATGGATTCCAACTCATACAATTAACATTAATAAAGATCAGTGTGTAAAAATTGAAGAATTTATTAATTCACTAGAGGACGATGATGATATACAGAAGATCTATGCAAACTTTGATTCAAAAAATAATTGATAATGTGGGTTATTCCAAATGTTAATATTCGGAATAGATCCAGGAATTAGTGGAGCAATCTCCATTTTCAAAAATAATAAATTTGTGGAAGTTTTAGATATGCCCACAATGATAGATGGAAAGAAAAACAAAAGACAAGTGAACGGTGCTCAGTTTGCTTATATACTAAAAGAATATTCAAACGGATATGATGGCGAAATGAGTGTTATCGTTGAACAGGTGAATGCAATGCCTGGTCAGGGTGTAACAAGTATGTTTAATTTTGGTCAGTCTTTTGGTGTAATAAAAGGAGTTTGTGCAGCATTAAATATTCCGATTTATTTTGTAAGACCGTTGAAATGGAAAAAGCATTTTGATTTAGTAAAAACTAATAAGGACGCAAGCAGAACTAAAGCAATACAAATTTATCCTCATATATCTGATAAAATATCTAAAAAAAAAGATTCTAACAAAGCCGACGCCATCCTAATTGCAAGTTATTTTAAAGATGTGCAAAAACTTGGGAAAAAGTGACTGTCAAAGCATTTTGACTAAGTTTTACTGCCAAATTGATGACACATTTAAATGTAAATAAAAACTATGGAACCGGAAATAGCGTCACAAGTAGTTAATCTTGGAGGTCCAAATGATTTTTCTCTTATTCAGCTTTTTTTAAGAGCTGATTTTGTAGTAAAAAGCGTAATAATACTTTTGCTAGCAGCCTCAGTTTATTCTTGGGCTCTAATTATTGAAAAAACAAGAATGTTCAAAAGAATAGGTCTAAGCTCAAAGAGTTTTGAAGATAAATTTTGGAAATCAAAATCTGCGGAAAGTTTTTATAATAATTTACCATCCAAAACCGATGATCCACTTACAATAATTTTTCGTTCAGCTATGGTTGAGCTTATTAAAACCAAATCAAAATCTTCAAGTGTACAAAATGCAAGAGTTTCACAAGTGATCGAAATTGCTGCAGATCAACAAATTAAAGATATAGAAAAACATTTTACGTTTTTAGCGACCGTAGGATCCACAGCTCCATTCATTGGTTTGTTTGGCACAGTTTGGGGCATTATGAATTCTTTCCAGTCAATCGCAATATCAAGAAACACCAGTTTAGCAATAGTTGCTCCAGGAATTGCAGAAGCTCTTTTTGCGACCGCACTTGGTCTTCTTGCCGCTATACCTGCAGTTGTTGCTTATAATAAATTTATCAGTGATTCAAAAAAATATAGCGATCGAATTGAAAATTTTACAAAGAGATTTCTTTCTATTTTATAAATTTTATTTATGGCATTTAATATAAATCGTTCTTCAAAGCGGCCAATGAGCGAGATAAATGTAACGCCATTCGTTGACGTTATGCTTGTATTGCTAATTATATTTATGGTTACTGCGCCATTACTGACCGTTGGTGTTCAGGTAGACCTTCCAGAATCCGCGGCAGATTCATTGCCTGATGATCAGGAGCCCTTAACTTTAACAATAAATTCAAAAGGAGAAATTTTTATACAAGAACACAAGGTTAACTTTGATAAAGTTGTGCCAAAAATATTAGCCATATCAAAGAATAGAACAGACACCAGAATTTATGTTAGGGGAGATAAAACAATTAACTATGGAAGGGTTTTAGAAGTAATGGGTGTCTTGTCTGGAGCTGGATTCTCAAAAGTAGCCCTTATATCCGAGCCTTATAAAAGCTAAGCAAAAAAAAATATGACAAGAAGTATATTATTATCAATTTTATTCCATACTTTTATGGTTTTTCTAACTGTTTTAACTTTGCCATTTATGACCAAAAAGCCGATAGATTTACCTCCCATTTTATCGGTCGAGCTTATTCAAATATCTGATTTAACAAATATACCTTTTGCTCCAAAAGCTAGAGAGATTATAGAAAAGGCCAAGGAAGAAGAAAGACTTGTATCTGAACAGGCTCCACCATCTTCAAAAAAAAAAGAAAAACCTGACAAAATACCTTTGCCTAATGATGAAAAGAAAAAAAAAGAAATAGTTAAGAAGAAGCAGAATCCAGAAGAGATAGAACCAGAAATTAAACAAACCTCAGACTTTGAAAAAAAAGAACTATTCGATCCAAATCAAATAGCCGCCTTAATTGATAAAGCAAAAGAAGAAACTGCCGAAACAACCAAAAAACAGAAAACGCTAACTCAAAGCAGTGTAAAAAGCAGTATAATTTCTGGATTAACTTTAAGTGAAGAAGATGCTTTAAAAGCTCAAATTTTTGGTTGTTGGAGTATACCTTTGGGTTTACCGTATGACAAAAATTTATTAGTAAGAATTAAATTGAAACTCAAGTCTGATGGCACTATTTTAAGCCAAGAGATATTAGACCATGCTAGAATGAACCAGCCCGGACAAGGATTTTATAAAGTTTTAGCGGAAAGCGCTTTAAGAGCAATTAGATTATGTCAACCATTGAGGGTTCCTCCCACAGGATATGAAAAGTGGAAAGAAATGCAGTTAAATTTTGATGCAAATGATATGCTAAAAGGATGATAAAAAAATTTTTAATATTAGTTTTAATCTTTGTTAGTTTTTCTTCAAAGTTTTCATATGCTTTGGTTGAAATAGACATTACCAGAGGTAATTTAGACCCATTACCAATTGCGGTTTCTCCTTTATTTGTTCAAAAAAACAACTTAAAAAATAAAGAGTTTAAAGAAATAGGAGAAAGAATATCAGAAGTTATAGAGGGTAATTTTAAACGTTCTGGTCTATTTAATCCTTTGTTGAAAGAATCTTTTGTTCAAGAGCCTGAAATTGCCCATTTAAAACCAAGATTTGAAGATTGGAAATTGATTAAAGCACAAGCTTTAGTTACTGGGAAAATTGAATTAGAAAATGAAAAATTAAGGGTAGAATTTAGATTGTGGGATGTAGTTGCGGCGAAAGAAATACTTGCTCTGGCATTCACTACTGTTCCAAACAATTGGAGAAGAGTGGCTCACATAATATCTGATAAAATTTACCAAAGACTAACAGGAGAAAAGGGATATTTTGATACCAGAATTATTTATGTTTCCGAGGCAGGTCCAAAAAACGCAAGAATTAAAAAATTAGCAATAATGGATCAAGATGGAAGCAATAATAAATATTTGACTCTGGGTAATGAATTAGTTTTAACTCCAAGATTCAGTCCAACAAATCAACTGGTAACTTATTTATCTTATTTTAAAAATTTACCAAGAGTTTATTT
>CAZKXT010000010.1:0-9512 GCA_964556965.1 uncultured Alphaproteobacteria bacterium
TTTCTGTAACTAAAATATTTTTATTTCCAGATTCTTCAATTTTTTTTGTTACATTTGCCATGTCCCATGGAGCTAAAAATTTTCATTTTTTAACATTTATAATTTTACCTGTTTTGGCTGCTGCAATTAACAAATCGGTCTGTCTACATAAAAAAGCAGGTATCTGAAGAACATCTACATGTTTTGAAACAATCTCACATTGTTCAGATGTATGAACATCTGTCAAAACTGGTAGCTCTAGATCATTTCGAATTTTATCAAAAACCGGAAGAGACTTCTCAAGACCCGCGCCTCTTTTTCCTTTTAAACTTGTTCTGTTGGCTTTATCAAATGAAGTTTTGTAAATAAGCCCAATACCGAGTTTTTGTGTAATTTGTTTTAATTGGTTAGCAACATCTAGTGCGTGTTTTTCGTTTTCTAATTGGCATGGTCCAGCAATCAACGTGAATGGTTTGGAATTCGAAATGCTTAACTTGCCGCATTTTACTATTTTGTTTTCCATTAATTTCTTCCTTTGTTTACTTCGGCAGCCTTTATGAAAGATGAAAACAAAGGATGCGGCGTAAAAGGTCTCGATTTAAACTCTGGATGAAATTGCACACCAACAAACCATGGATGATTTTTTAATTCGATTATTTCAGGAAGCATTCCGTCTGGGGATAAAGCAGAAAAAATTAATCCTTTTTTTTCAAAATCATCTTTGTATTTTATGTTTACCTCGTATCTATGTCTGTGTCTTTCTTTAATCTTTTTTGAAGAATTTTTTTTAAATTTTTAAGAGTTATTTTTTAACACTGCATCATACAAACCTAACCTCATGGTTCCGCCTAAATTTCTATCGCTTCCTTTCATTATTTTTTTACCTTTTTGCCATTCTTCTAACAAACCCACTACTGCTGTACAATTATTTCCAAATTCACTTGTTGAAGCATTTTTAATATTTAGCAAATTCCTTGCAGCTTCAATTACCGCCATTTGCATGCCAAAACAAATTCCAAAGAAAGGTATATGGTTTAATCTTGCGTATTTTATGGCAGCAATTTTGCCTTCGCTGCCTCTTTTTCCGAAACCGCCTGGAATAAGAACTCCTGTTACATTTTTTAATAATGATTTTAAATTATCAACTTTTAAATTTTCAGAATCAATCCTGGTAAGATTTACCTTAAGATTATTTGATATTCCTCCATGTATTAGAGCTTCGTCCAAAGATTTATATGCGTCTTTAAGATTAACATATTTTCCTATAACACCTATGTTTACATCTTTTCTCGAACCTAAAACTTTTGAGGTAATGTTTTTCCATTTCGTGAGGTTTGGTAATTTTTTACTTTTAATATTAAAATATGACAACACTCTTTCATCAAATTTTTCCTTGTGAAAACTAATGGGTGCCTCATATATAGTTTTTACATCTACTGTTTCAATAACATTGTCTATATGGACATTACAAAATAAAGATATTTTTTTTCTTTCTTTTTTTGGAATTTGTTTTTCTGATCTGCAGATAATTATGTCAGGTTGAATACCTAAGCTTCTTAATTCTTTAACAGAATGTTGCGTCGGCTTAGTTTTTAACTCGCCAGAAGCTTTAAGATAAGGAACTAAAGTTAAGTGAACAAACAAACTGTTTTGTTTTCCAATGTCGTTGGAAAACTGTCTGATGGCTTCTAAAAAAGGCAAGCTTTCTATATCTCCCACAGTTCCTCCAATTTCGCAAATTACAAAATCCTCATTTTTAATGTCATGAGATATAAAATTTTTTATATGGTTGGTCACATGAGGCACTACTTGTACAGTTCCTCCTAAATAATCTCCTTTTCTTTCTTTTTTTATTATATCGCTATAAATTCCTCCTGTTGTAATGTTGTCAGATTTTGTTGCTGAAATTCCTGTAAATCTTTCATAATGACCTATATCCAAATCAGTCTCCGCTCCATCATCAGTTACAAAAACTTCTCCGTGCTGAAATGGATTCATGGTACCGGGATCAACATTTAAATAAGGATCAAGTTTTCGAATCCTAACTTTAAAACCTCTTGACTGTAATAAAGCAGCTAAAGATGCTGAAGAGAGTCCTTTGCCTAGTGATGAGACCACGCCGCCAGTGACAAATACATATCGCGCCATGGAAGGATAGTATATATTTTTAACTTAATTAAATCAAATTAATTATTCGTCGTTTTTAGGAATTTCTGGTTCAGACGAATCTTCTTGTTCCAATGTTTTGTCAATAACAGAAATTGGGTTCAAATCTCTATTTGCAACAAGTGTTAGGGACAAACTGACTATTATAAACAATGTCGCAAGTATGCCTGTTGCTTTTGTAAGAAAGTTTCCAGCGCTTCTTGATGATGCGAAATTATCTTGACTAACTCCTAAACCAAGGGCACCACCTTCTGATTTTTGAAGCAAAATACTAACAACAAGTAAAACTGCTATAATAATATTGACGCTTAAGAGTAAAGATTCCATAAAGGGTTATTTATAGTAATTTTTTAATATATCAATAAATTTTTTGCTCGATTGAGAGGCTCCACCCACAAGATATCCATTTATTTGATTTATAAACTTCAATTTTTCAATATTTGAGGAATTTACAGACCCTCCATATAAGATTTTTATTTTTTTATTAGTTCTATATCTGGATTTAACGAACTTCCTAATATCATGAATAGTATCATTTAATTCTATTGTTGTGGGTATCCTGTTGCTCCCAATTGACCATACTGGCTCATAGGCAAATAGAATTTTTTTCAAAAATTTTTTATTAGTTATAGCTCTTTGTATTTGATTTTTAATAACTCTTTTAGTTTTTTTTTTATTTTTTTCGGCCAGCGTTTCTCCAAAACAAAAGATTATTTGCAATCCAGATTTAAATGCTGCTTCTATTTTGTTTTTTATCATTTTATCTGTGTCACCTTGTTTTCTGTTTTCGGAATGACCAATAATGACATATTTGGCTCCAGCATCTTTAATCATTTTTCCACTAACCGATCCAGTATAAGGACCATCGTTTTGAAATTGAGAACAATTTTGAGCTCCAATTTTTATTATCGTTTTTTTTAGTTTATTTGAATACAGTGTAAGCAAAGTGTTCGGCACACAAGCAATGATATTTAAACCTTTGTTTTTTTTACGTCTAATAATATATTTGTTAACCTTTTCTAAAATCTTATAATAGGCAGGTCTCCCAAACATTTTCCAATTTGCTACAAAAAACATATTTCTATTAATCATGGTGTTTTTATTTTTTTTAGAATATTATCCAGTAAATTAATTAATTATCATTATGTTACAATCTATCAGAAATTTCGCAAAAGGAAAATTGTCAAAAGTTTTATTGGTTGTGCTAATAATACCTTTCGTATTGTGGGGTATGGGAGATGTATTTCGTGGAGGTAGCCAGAGTACAATCGCAACTTTAAATAAGAAAAAAATTTCTATTACAGATTATATTAATCATTTTAATTCGCTAAATGTGAATAGAGAATTTATAATCAACAATCCAGAAACCAAAATATTCGAGCAGGCCCTAAACAAACTTGTTAGTGGCAAAGTGCTTGTGGAAGAAGCAAAAAAGATAGGAATTATAATTACAGAAAAAAGTTTGTCGCAAATAATAAAAAATGATCCTAATTTTTTGGATAATGGTAAATTTTCTAGAACAAAATACGAAAAATTTTTAATAGAACGAAATATAAGCGCTGTAGAATTTGAAAAAATATTAAAAGAAGAGACTGCCAAAAAACTTTTTGTTCAACTTGTAATGGATGGAATAAATTCACCTAAATTTTTAGTTGAAAATACTTATAATATTTTTAACCAAGAAAAAAAATTAGAGTTTATAAATTTAGATAAAATTTATAAGAAAAATTTTTCTGATGAGGATATAAAAAATTTTTATCTAGAAAAAAAAGATAATTTTCTTCAAGAATTCAAAAAAATAAAATTTTCAGTTTTGACACCAGAAAATTTAACAAACACAGATGAATTTTCAGAACTATTTTTTAATAAAATAGATGAAATTGATAATTTGATAGCTAACAATAGTTCTCTTAACGATATTGCGCAAAAGTATAACCTGAAAGTTGAAAATGCTCCCGAAATTAATATTTATGGAACAGATTTAAATGGAAACAAAAAGGATATTTTGAGCAATGAAATTCTAAAAGAAATTTTTGCTTCTGAATTTTTCGGCCAAGCACAATTGACTAGCGGAAACAATCAGTTCTTAATTTATGAAATTATTTCTTCCGAAAATAAATTGCCAACCTTAAATAACGAAAAGGTCAAAAAGAATTTAATTGAAATTCTAACTGCTAAAAGTGTTATTGAAAAAAATCAAGAAATTCAAAAAAATATTATTTTTAAGAAAAGTAAGCAATTACGCTTTGAAGAAATGAAAAAAATTGCAAAAGATTCAAATATAACTATAAATGCGACTTCTATAAATAATATTAATGACAAAAATGTATTTAAAGAAAAAGAAATTTTAAGTCAAATATACAACATGAATGAAAATGATATAGCAATTGTGTCTTCTAAAGATTATAAAAAAAATTATCTAGTTTTTGTGAAAGAAACCATAAGTAAAAAATTAAAAGATGGAGATAATGAATATGAAAAATATCTTAAAATTTCTAACTCGAATTTATCAAACAAAATACTTGGCACTTATGATTTTTATCTTAATAAACAATATAAAGTAGATATCAATCAAAAAGCATTAGACAAAGTAAAAAATATGTATCGATGAAATTAAATACAAATTTTAATCAATTTAAAAAAAACTATTTTAATAAAAAAAATCAAATCGTTTTTAATAAAATCAAATGCAAAGATTTGTCTGTATTTGAAAATATTATAAACAACCTGTTAATTTTTCCTGATAGCTTTATTTTTGAATCAGTTGAGGGTGGCAAAACCAGAGGTAGATATACTTTTGTTGGTATTGAGCCTGATAAAATTTGGAATTTTTTAAAAAATTCTGTTTTTTTAAAAGAAAATTCAAAAAATAAAAAAGTTAGCAATAAGCCATATGATTATATAAAAAAATTAATTAAACAATTTGACTTTCCGCTGCCCAATGGTTTGCCTCCAATGTCAGCTGTTTTGGCTGGATATTTTTCTTATGATGTAATTAGATACATTGAAAAAATACCCAACAAATGTAAAGATGATTTAAAAATCCCTGACATAAGAATTTTAAGACCCACATACATGGTGGTTCATGACAATCTTAAAAAAGAAATTTTTTTTATAGCAAATTGTTTTTCTGATAAAAAAATATCTGATTTAAATTTTAGATTCAAAGAAATTAAAAATAGATTAAATATGATGAAAAATTTTTGTTTTTTTAATAGATTGTCGAAAAAAAATAAAAAAATAATTAAACGCAATATTAAAGTAAAATCTAATATTAAAAAAAGCAAATTCAAAAAAATTGTAAACGCAGCAAAAGATTACATTAAAAAAGGTGACATTTTTCAAGTTGTTTTAAGTCAAAGATTCGAAACTGCTCTTTCAAAAGAGCCAATAGAAATTTACAAAAAACTTAGAAAAACAAATCCTTCTCCTTTTATGTTTTTTTTCAATTTCTCAGATTTTCAAATCATTGGGAGCAGTCCCGAAATACTAGTTAGACTAAGAAATAACAAAGTTACCGTCAGACCCATAGCTGGAACTAGACCTAGAGGTTCAACAAAAAAACTTGATGAGTTTTTAAAAAAACAATTAATAAATGATAAAAAAGAGCTAGCAGAACATTTAATGTTGTTGGATTTGGGTCGAAACGACGTGGGAAAAGTATCTAAAATAAATTCTGTTAACGTTACAGAAAAATTTATTGTAGAAAAATACTCACATGTCATGCATATTGTTTCTAATGTTGTTGGAAAATTTGATAACAAAACTGAAATAATTGACACTATGTTGGCAGGTTTTCCGGCAGGAACTGTTTCTGGAGCTCCCAAAATACGCGCAATGGAAATTATAGATAAATTAGAAACTTCTAAAAGAAAGCTTTACGCTGGAGCCGTAGGTTATTTTGCGCCAAATAAAAATTTTGATACTTGCATCGCATTACGAACCGCTTTAGCAAAAAATAAGAGGTTTTATGTTCAGTCAGGCGCGGGAATAGTTGCTGATAGTAAACCTGAAAATGAGTACAGAGAAACAGTAAATAAAGCAAAAGCATTATTAAAGGCGATAGAATAATGAAAATACTATTAATTGATAATTATGATAGTTTTACCTACAATCTCTATCATTATATATCTTCTCTAAATTGTAAAGTTGATGTTGTCAGAAATGACAAAATAAAATTTAAAAAAATTAACTCAAAAAAATATAAAAAAATAATTATATCTCCTGGGCCTGGAAGGCCAAAAGATGCTGGGATGTGCATCAATGTTGTAAAAAAATACCACAAAACAATTCCAATTCTTGGAGTTTGTTTAGGGCATCAAATAATAGGTGAGGTTTTTTATTCAAAAATAGTACCAGCCAAGACGCTCATGCATGGAAAAACAAGCAAAATTATCCATAATAAAACAGGTATTTTTAAAAGTATCAAAAATAATTTTATAGCAACTCGTTATCATAGTCTGATTATAGAGAGAAAATCTATTGGAAAAGATCTTGTTATAACAGCGCAAACGAAAGATAATACAATAATGGGTGTAATGCATAAAAAATTTCCTGTTCATGGAGTTCAATTTCATCCTGAAAGTATTTACACAAAAGAAGGCATGAAACTTCTTTCAAATTTTTTAAATTTATAAAACAGTTTTATGGAAAAAATTTTAGGCAAGATTAAAAAAAAAGAAAATTTAACCTTTGAAGAAAGTAAAATTGCTTTCAATTCCATAATGGCAGGTCAAGTTGATGAATCAAAAATATTTGAATTTTTAACTTTATTATCTAGAAAAGGTGAAACTGCGGATGAAATTGCAGGAGGAGTGTATGTTTTGAGAGATAAAGCAACACAGGTAAAAGCTCCTGATGATGCTATAGATACATGTGGAACTGGAGGAGATGGAAAAAATACTCTGAATATTTCTACTGCAGCTGCGCTATTGTTATCAAGTTTTGAAACTAAAGTTGCTAAGCATGGAAATAAATCTGTCTCTTCAAAATGTGGTTCGGCTGATGTTTTGGAAAAATTAAATATTAAAATTAATCTTGGTCCTAAAGATGTAGAAAAAAATATAAATGATTTTAATTTTGGTTTTATGTTTGCTCAAAGTTATCATTCCGCTATGAAATATGTCGGACCAGTTAGAAAAAAAATTGGTAAAAGAACAATATTTAATTTAATCGGACCTTTAAGTAGCCCCGCAAAAGTAAAAAGGCAAGTTGTTGGTGTTTTTGATAGGAAATTACTTATTATTTTCGCTGAAGCTCTTAAAAATTTAAATTTAAAAAAAGCATTAATTGTAAATAGTGAAGACGGTCTCGACGAAATTTCTCCATACGCAAATACAAATATGATTGAATTAGACAACGGAAAAATAAAAGAATCAATTTTAAATCCCAAAGATTTAAATATAAAAGTTAATAATTTTGAACACATTGTGGGCAAAGATCCAGATTACAATGCAGAAAAAATTAAAGAAATATTTAAAGGTGAAGATAATGATTTTTCAATAGCTGTATGTCTAAATGCTGCGGCGGGTTTGCTTGTTGCTGAAAAATCAAATTCTTTTAATGAAGGATATCAAGAATTAAGAAAACATATACTTTCGGGCAAGGTTATAAATCACATATCTAAATTTACAAAATGAGCAACATTCTAGAAAAAATAATTGCTGATAAAAAAAAAGATATAAATGAATATAAGAGTATTTTTTCTGTTGACGATCTTAAAAAAAAAATAGCTTTATATAAAAATTACTTAAATTTTAAAAATAAATTAACGAGTAATAAAATTTCTGTTATTGCTGAAATAAAAAAAGCGAGCCCTTCCGCAGGCATAATTATCGAAAACTATGATCCAAAATCTATAGCTAAACAATACGAAGATTCTGGTGCGGCATGCCTCTCTATTTTGACTGAAAAAAAATACTTTAAGGGAAAATTAGAACACATTACTGAAATTAAAAAAGAAGTTAAATTACCAGTATTATGCAAAGATTTTTTTATTGATCCTTATCAGGTTTATCTCGCTAAAAGTTTTGGTGCTGATGCTATTTTGATTATATTGTCAGCGATCAATGAAGAGATGGCAAAAAAAATTTATAATGTGGCTAATGATTTGGATATAAGTATAATAATTGAAGTACACACTAGTGAGGAAGCAAAAAAAGCACTTGATTTCAAAAATGCAATTATCGGAATCAATAATAGAAATCTTAAAACGCTTAAAACAAATATTTCAACAACCTACGATTTGCACAAAACTTTAGTTAACCACACGGGTCCTATAATTAGTGAAAGCGGAATAAACACAGAAAAGGAAGTTGAAGAAATAGTAAAGAAAACAAAAATAAAGAACTTTTTAATAGGTGAATCGCTATTAAAAAATATTGATAAAAACTCATCTCTTTTAAAAAACATCGTCAAAATAAACCCTTAATTTAAGGTTAATTTAACATTGATATTTTGATAGAACTTTTGTAGAACATAGATGTACAGGCTTTGTTCTATGTTAACCAAAAAACAAAAAAACTTGTTAATTTTTATAAATAGAAAAATCCGATCAACCGGAGTTTCTCCTTCTTATGAGGAAATGAAGGATTCTCTCAACTTAAAGTCTAAGTCTGGTATACACAGGCTAATTTCAGCTTTAGAAGAAAGAGGTTTTATTAAGAGACTAGCTCATAAAGCAAGAGCGCTTGAAGTTTTAAAGCTGCCTGAAACAGCTAGTGCAAATGACATTTATAATACTTTTTCTCCAAGCGTAATCAAAGGAGGACTGGACAACAGCAAAGAAAATAAAAATGGTCAAGAAATTTCTGTTTTGGGAAATATAGCGGCTGGTACACCAATTGAAGCCATACAAAATGAAATTAGTAAAGTGGTTTTGCCTCAAGAATTAAGCAAAAATGATGAGCATTTTGGATTAAGGGTGTCTGGCGATTCAATGACAGGTGTTGGAATTAATGATGGTGACACTGTAATAATTAAAAAAGCCAATACAGCTGAAAATGGAAAAATAGTTGTTGCTTTGATCGATGACAATGAAGCAATGCTTAAAATCATGAGAAAAAAAGGCAACTCAATAGCCCTCGAAAGTGCAAATAAAAGATACGAAACAAAAATATATGGACCTGATAGAGTAAAAGTTCAGGGAGTTTTGGTATCTTTATATAGAAACTTTTAAAAAAATCGTCTAATAATATATTAATGTCAAAAGTAGCAACAAGATTTGCTCCCTCACCTACTGGACCGTTACACATAGGCGGTGTTAGGACAGCGCTTTTTAATTGGTTGTTTTCAAAAAATAATAAAGGAAAATTTTATCTAAGAATCGAAGATACAGATAAAGAAAGATCAAAAGAAGAATTTAAAAA
>CAZKXT010000011.1:0-9315 GCA_964556965.1 uncultured Alphaproteobacteria bacterium
GACCAACCTTCTTCTGTTAATTTGAGTTTATTTTGAAAAAAAATTTTCAAAAGATTTTTTTTAAATATATATTTTCCAGAAATTAGAGTAATTGCAAATATCAGATTTATTATGGTGGGTTTTATATATATAAAGACGGGGTTATCTAGATAAATAGTTAAGCCTCCAAAAAAAACTATAAGTACACAACTTATAAGCGGTACCATTGGTATTTTCTTTTCCATGAAAAAAATAATCGCTAACGAAATTAAAGTTGCTAATATTAGATACGCTATAGCCAATTTAAGACCACCCCCATCTTTGTAATAGACAATAAAGAAAATCAGCAGAGGACCAAAATCAGTTAAGAATTTAATTGTTGACTTGTTCATAAGTTGTTAGTTTAATTTTAACATAACTTTAAATAACTATATATTTTTTTATTGATTTTTTATCTAAATTAATTAATGATTTGTTTTTATTCGAAATTTAAATGTCTATAAAAAAAGCTAAATATTCAATAGGTGAAATAGTCAAACATAGGCATTTTGATTTTAGAGGTGTTATTTATGATGTTGATTTTGAATATAATAATACCGAGGAGTGGTATCAATTGATACCCAAAGAAGTAAGACCCAAGAAAAATCAGCCCTTCTATCATTTGCTTGCAGAAAATAATGACGTAACTTACGAAGCTTATGTTTCGGAACAGAACTTAATACCCGATGAGTCTGGCGAACCAATCAAACATCCTTTGATTAATGAAATTTTTAGTGGTCGTAATGGAGCGGGATATTTCAAACTATCCAATTAGTTTTGCCTAAAATAAAACAACATTAATCCAAATCTTAGCCTAATTAGTTAATTAAGTTTTCTTTAATGCCTAGTTAACGAGCAAAGTTCTCTTCTATCTCCCTCTTGAAGCTTGATAACTAGGCATACTTTGATAAGAGAACACCGCATTCTTGAAATAAGCCTAAACGTATGATTATATGACTTCCAGGTTGTATTGAAGAATGACATATATAAAAAAAATAACACTTTTTATTTTTTCTTTTGTGTTTATCAATGGTCTTTGTTGGGCCGATGATTATGGAAATGAAAGAAAAACAGAATTAAATTTTTATACTGGAATGTTTGATTTCAGCGATGACGGGAAAAGAGCATCGCTAGTCGGACTTGAGCACAGAAATGAGGATTTGTTTAGAGATAGTTTTTTAGGAAAAATTTCACCAGTTACTGGAGCCATGATTACACAAGAGAATGCTGTATATTTTTATACAGGAATTCAAGCAGAGTACGATATTGGTATACTAAATTTTATTCCCAGTTTTACTCCTGGTTTATATGAGCAGGGAGATGGAAAAGATCTAGGTCATCCTTTAGAATTTAAAAGTGAAGTAAAATTCACACTCGATTTAGGTGAAAGCAGCAATTTAGGTTTTTCATATAATCATATTTCCAATGCAAGCTTGGGTGATAAAAACCCCGGGGCAAATAGTTATATGTTTAATTATTTGCAAAAGTTCTAAAATAGAAAATAACTTAATCAAAATATTTAAATGAATCTTAAAGACTGTCATAACGTTGAGGATTTTAGAAAATTAGCTAAAAAAAAATTACCATCACCTATATTTCATTATATTGATGGTGGTGCTGATGATGAAGTAACTTTAAAAAGAAATACAGATTCATTTAATACCTGTGATTTAATACCCAGCGTATTAAACAATGTAAGCAATGTAGATTTGTCTACAACGGTTTTAGGGCAAAAAATTAAATTTCCACTTTTTCTTGCAGCTACAGCAATGCATCGTCTTTATCATCATGAGGGGGAGCGAGCCACGGGAAAAGCTGCAGAAAACATGGGTACCATGTTTGGAATATCAACAATGGCAACAACTAGCATTGAGGAAATTGGAAAGTTAACTAGAGGGCCCAAATTATTTCAACTCTATATTCATAAAGATAAAGGACTAACCGACAATTTAATTGAAAGATGTAAGCAAGCGGGTTTTAATAGCATGTGTTTAACAGTGGATACGGTGGTTGCTGGCAACAGAGAAAGAGATCGTAGAACAGGATTTTCGACACCTCCTCGATTGACATTGGGAAGTCTTTTAAGTTTTGCATTACACCCAGGCTGGACTTTAAACCATTTAACACATAAAAAATTTCAGTTAGCAAACCTTATTCATATGACTGAAAAAGGTAGCAGCGTGGATAAGTCAGTTATAGATTATATAAACGAACAATTTGATCCTTCAATGAACTGGAAAGATGCAGAATACTGTGTAAAAAAATGGGGAGGACCGTTTGCTCTCAAAGGTGTTATGTCAGTTGAAGATGCGAAAAAAGCAATTGATATTGGATGTACGGCAATAATGATTTCTAATCACGGAGGAAGACAGCTTGATGGTTCAAGAGCACCCTTCGATCAACTTGCTGAGATAGTCGATGCCGTTGGAGACAAAATAGAAGTAATACTTGATGGAGGAGTCAGAAGAGGAACGCACGTTTTAAAAGCTCTAGCTCTTGGAGCGAAAGCTTGTAGTTTTGGAAAAGGTTATTTATTTGCACTTGGAGCAGCTGGTCAAAAAGGTGTTGAAGCTGTGTTACAAAAAATGCACGACGAGATTCAGCGCGATATGATATTAATGGGATGCAGATCTGTAAAAGAACTTAATAGATCAAAAATTATTTTTAGAAAAAATTAAAACAATATGAAAATTGCAAAAAATGTAAGCAGTCTTGGTACTGAGGCAGTTTATGATATTTTTGCAAAAACAAAAGAGTTAGCCAAACAAGGAAAAAATATTATTGATTTAAGTTTAGGTCAATCCAATTTTAAATCTCCCAAACATGCGGTAGATGCGGCAATTAAAGCTTTAAAAGATGGTCATCATGGATACACTTTGCCCAATGGAATAATTGAATGCAGAGAAGCGGTAAGTCGAAAAATTAAAAATTTATATAATGCAAATATTGAACCAAAAAGAATAGTTATCATGCCCGGTGGCAAACCTACGATGCATTATGCTATATCATTTTTTGGAGAATTAGGGGCAGAAATTATATATCCCAATCCAGGATTTCCTATTTACGAATCGATGATTAATTATACAGGAGCAAAAGCAGTTCCTTATAATTTAATGGAAAAGAAAGATAATTCTATTGATGCTGAAAAAGTTCTGTCTTTAATTAATGAAAAAACAACATTGTTAATTTTGTGTAATCCACATAATCCAACTGGAAGTTTTACTGAAAAAAAGGAAATTGATAAATTGGCAAAGGGTTTATTAAATTTTCCTAACGTAGCAATTTTAAGTGACGAAATTTATAGTAGAATTATTTTTGATGGAAAAGAGATGCCCACTTTACTCAATTATCCCAATCTATATGACAGGCTAATTGTATTGGATGGGTGGAGCAAGACTTATGCCATGACTGGATGGAGATTAGGCTGGGGGGTTTGGCCAGAAAGTTTAATAGAACATGTTTTTAAATTTTGCGTAAACAATCATTCTTGTGTAAATACCGCAGCCCAATACGGTGCAATTGCAGCGCTGGATGGCTCAGATGATCATTTAAATAGTATGAGGAATGAATTTACTATCAGAAGAAAACTTATTTTTGACGGTTTGAATAGCTTGAAGGGGGTAAACTGTAATTTACCAGGAGGATCTTTTTTTATCTTTCCTGATGTTAAAAATACAGGAATGAATGGAGAAGAATTTTTTCAAAAATGTTTACAAGATGCTGGAGTTGCCACAATACCTGGAACAGCATTTGGAAAATTTGCAGTTCATAATGTGCGACTTAATTTTGCTACTTCAAGAGAAAATATAAGTAAGGCCATTGAAAAAATAGATAAAATACTTCATTAAATTAATGATTTGATCCAAATCAAACTTGCATTCTTAGCTTTGCAACTTTAGTATTTAATTTATGTCAAACTTAGCAATGCCCAAAATAGATAGAGCCACTATTTCTTTGAAAGATAAGATAGTAGAAAAATTTAAAAAAATTACCAAACAAGAAAATGTTTTAAGTACAGCTGATGAAATAAAACCTTATGAAACAGATGCGCTTTCTGCATATAAGGAAAAACCTTTGATAGTTGTATTACCAGAAAATACAAGCGAAGTTAGTGAAATTTTAGCCTATTGTAATGAGAATAAAATTAAAGTTGTGCCACGCGGAGCAGGCACAGGTCTCTCGGGTGGATCTTTACCACTAAAAGATGGCGTGCTTCTTGGTTTAGGCAAGTTTAATAAAATATTAGAAATTGATTTTGACAACTCCTGTGTTGTTGCTCAACCAGGTGTAACTAATTTGTCTATTACACAAGCAGTTGAACATAGAGATTTTTATTATGCACCAGATCCATCAAGTCAAATAGCTTGTAGTATTGGTGGCAATGTAGCAGAAAATTCTGGCGGCGTTCATTCCCTTAAATATGGAACGACCACAAATAATATATTAGGAGTAGAAGTAGTTTTTATGGATGGAACGATAGCAAGATTTGGAGGAAAAAGATTTGATTCCGAAGGTTATGATATTTTGGGTCTAATTACTGGATCTGAAGGATTGTTGTGCGTTATTACAGAAGTAACAGTCAAAATAATTAAAAAACCTCAAAGAGTCCAAGCAGCACTTATTGGGTTTCCCACAATTGAAGATGGAGGAAAGTGTGTTTCAGAAATAATTGCAAACGGAATTGTTCCAGCTGGTATGGAAATGATGGATAAAGCTTTGATTCATGCAACTGACAATTTTTCTAAAGCAGGCTACCCAAGAGATGCCGAAGCCATGTTAATAGTTGAGGTTGATGGAACGATTTCGGAAGTTAACGAACAGATTGAAAGAATCAAAGCCATCGGAATAAAAAACAATTCCACAAGTCTTAAAACAAGCAGCTCTGAAAAAGAAAGATTAAAGTTTTGGGTCGGGCGTAAATCTGCTTTTCCTGCTTGTGGAGCAATGGCGCCTGATTATTATTGTATGGATGGTACAATACCAAGAGGAAAATTAGCTCAGGTTCTGAATGAAATTTCTAGATTGTCTAAAAAATATGAACTTCCGGTTGCTAATGCATTTCATGCTGGAGATGGAAATTTACACCCATTAATTATGTTTGATGCTAATGACCCAAAAGCTTTGGTTAAAACTGAAAAATTTGGATCCGCAATTTTGAAATATTGTGTAAAAGTTGGAGGAGTTTTAACAGGAGAGCACGGGGTGGGAGTTGAAAAGAGAGAACTAATGTGTGAGATGTTTAATAATAATGATATTCAACAACAAATAAAAATCAAGAAAGCTTTAGATAAAAATTCTCTTTTGAATCCAGGAAAAGTTTATCCAATTTTAAGAAAATGTGCAGAGGAAGGAAGAGTTCATGTTCGAAGAGGAAAAGAAAAATTCCCAGACATTCCAAGATTTTGATTCATTTTCGAATCCTTCTAATGAAACTGAGGTATCTAAAATAATTAAAACCTGTTTTAAATCCGAGACTCCTCTGGAATTATTTGGTTCTGGTTCAAAAAGATTAATTGGGAACAAACTTCAATGTGAAAAAACAGTAAGCTTATCCAAGCTAGATGGAATCATAAGATATCAACCGGAAGAGTTATATATAAAAGTTAAAGCCTGTACACCGATTAAAACAATAGAAGAAAAATTAAAAACCCGCAAACAATGCTTGGCTTTTGATCCTATAGATTTGGGTTATATTTTTAAGGGTGAATCTGATCAAGGCACTGCCGCAGGGTTTGTAGCCACTAATTTTGCTGGCTCCAGTAGATTTAAATATGGAAGTGTAAGGGATCATTTATTGGGTTTTAGAGGAGTTAATGGGAAGGGAGAAATAATAAAATCTGGCGGCACAGTTGTTAAAAATGTTACTGGTTATGATTTAAGCAAATTAGTTTGTGGATCATATGGAACTTTAGTTGCATTAACAGAACTGACTTTTAAAGTTATCCCATTACAAGAAGATATAAACACAATGGTTTTATATGATCTTTCAATTGAGGCCGCTTCTGAATTTTTAAAAAATGTTTCCCAGTCCTCAAACGATATTACTGGCGCTGTCCATCTTCCAATAAATAATATAGCTAAAAATTTTGAAACAAATACAGAAAATGTTTTTAAATTAAATGATTTAAAATCCGCTTCATCGTATACTGCAATTCGTTTAGAAGGTTCTCAAATTTCAATAAAAGAAAAAATGGAAAATATAAAAAAAGAATTAAATTTATTTGACGCAAACCTTTCAGTTTTGGAACCTTATCAATCTAAACTTTTTTGGGAAAAAGTAAAAAATTTAGAAATTTTTTCAAACACAAGAAACAGCGTGTTAAGAATAATCGTTTCACCATCTAATATTGTTAAAACAATTTACTATTTAGAAAAATTAACTTCCCAATATTTTATTGATTGGGGAGGCAATCTTTTATGGGCTGAAGTCAAAAACCTTTCCAAGGAAAATTTGATTGTATTAAAAAAGTTTATTTCAAATTCTGATGGTTATACCACTCTCATTAAATCAGGAGAAGGTTTGAATTTTTATGATCACTCTTTTACAACAAATAAAATTCATTATAATATTTCTCAAAAAATAAAGGAAAGTTTTGATCCAAAAAGAATTTTAAATCCAAATAAAATGTATTCGGGAATTTAAATGCAAACAAATTTTTCTAAAACCCAACTTAAAGATAAAGATAATAAATCTACTGAAAAGATATTAAGAAAATGCGTGCACTGTGGTTTTTGTAATGCCACATGTCCAACTTATCAGTTGCTGGGGGACGAATTAGATGGTCCACGTGGTCGAATATATTTAATTAAAGATATGTTGGAAAATAAAAAACCTGCTAATGAAAAAATCGTACAACATATTGATCGCTGTCTATCCTGCTATAGTTGTATGACAACTTGCCCATCAGGTGTAAATTATATGCATCTGATTGATCATGGAAGAAAGTATATAGAAAAAACTTATAACAGACCTTTTCAAGACAAGTTAATAAGAAATTTTCTTTCAACCATTCTTCCTAAAAGAGGTTTATTTAAGTTTTTTTTTATAATAGCAAAATTATTAAAACCTATTTCATTTATTTTTCCAAAAAAAATAAAAAATATGTTTTTTTTATTACCTTCGAATGTAAAAAGTTCCCGTTTTAAAAACAAAGAAATTTATCCTGCAGAGAGCAATAAACGAGTTGCGCGTGTGGCTCTGCTAACTGGTTGTGTTCAAACTGTTTTGTCACCACAAATAAATGATTCAACAATTAGAGTATTAAATAGGCATGGCGTAGAGGTAGTAAATTTAAAAAAAATAAACTGTTGTGGATCATTAGATCATCACATGGGCAAAGAAGATTTGGCTACATCAGTGTTTAGGCAGAACATTTTAGCCTGGTATGATGAATATTTAAATAAGGGATTAGATGCTATCATATCTAACACATCAGGCTGTGGAACAACCTTAAAGGATTATGGTTTTATATTTCGAGAAGATAAAGAATTTTCAAAAAAAGCTAAAAAAATTTCTGATTTAACAAAAGATATTTCTGAATATTTAAGCGAGAATATAAAATTGAAATTTAATCAATCAGAAAAAGAAAAAATAAAAAGTTATAGAATTGCGTATCATTCGGCATGTTCTATGCAGCATGGGCAAAAAATTCATAAAGAACCTATTGATTTGATAAGAAAAACTGGCAACGAAGTTTGTGAAATTCCCAACGGGCACTTATGCTGTGGATCTGCTGGCACATACAATATGCTTCAATATGAAATTGCGGATAAGCTTCTTGATAAAAAAATAGAAAATATTAATAAAATTAAACCTGAAATTATTTCTACAGGAAATATTGGCTGTATAACTCAAATAGCAAAAGGCACAAATATACCAATTTTGCACACAATAGAGTTAATCGATTGGTATACCGGAGGACCAAAGCCAGATGTACTTAAAAGACTATGAAAAAAATTTTAATTACAAGAAGACTATTAAGATCATGTGAAGAAAAAGCTTCAAAAATTTTTAATACAAAATTAAATATAAATGATGAATTATATTCTCAAAAAAAATTACTAGAGCTAAGCCAGGGTTGTGATGGAATATTAACTTCCATTACAGATAAAATAGACAGAGAAACGATTAATAAGCTTCCTGATACCATAAAAATAATTTCAAATTTTGCAGTAGGTTTTGGAAATATAGATATAGAAGTAGCTAAAAAAAGAAATATTGCAGTTACAAATACTCCCGATGTATTAACTGACGCAACCGCAGAAATTGGAATATTACTAATTCTTGGCGCATGCAGGAGAGCAGCTGAAGGCATTCTAGATGCAAAAGAATCTAAATGGAAATGGTCTGCTGATTATTTAATAGGGAAACAATTAACAGGATCTAGATTGGGAATTTTAGGAATGGGAAGAATAGGACAGAAAATTGCACAAACTGCAAAATCACTTGGAATGATTATTCACTATCATAACCGGTCAAAATTAAATCCTGAAAAAGAACAAGGTGCCACTTATCACAAAACATTAAAAAGTTTATTTTCAGTTTCGGATGTACTTTCCATAAGTTGTCCAGCCACAAAAGAAACTAAAAATTTAATTAATAAAGAAACATTGGAATATTTTCCAAAAGGAGCTGTAATAACAAACGTTGCAAGAGGAGACATAGTTGAAGACGAAGCCTTAATTGATGCTCTCGAGAGAAGAAAAATTTATGCAGTTGGTTTGGATGTATACAAAGGTGAACCAAATTTAAATCCCGGATATTTAAAACATAAAAGCGCTTTTATTCTTCCGCATCTTGGTAGCTCTACAAAAGATACACGGACTGCCATGGGAGATTTGGCTATCGAGAATATCAAACAATTTTTTGAAACAGGAAAATGCAAAAATACAGTTCATTAGAATTCAACTATAAATAGAAATTTAAATTTGATTTAAATCAATATTCTTAATTATTTCTAGATTAGCACATAATTTTTTTATTATTTTCCGTAGGACTCTCACCATTTAATATGCTTAAATTACGCATAGTTAATTAATTAACTAATAATAAAAAAAAGGGGGACATAATATGGCTAAAGAAAAAGAAACGTTGAAAAGAAATAAAGTTTCTTCAAGACGTAAATTTTTTAAAGCTGCTGCTGCAACAGGTGCTGTTGCTGCTGCATCGTTGGCTATGCCTTCCATTGCTAAAGCTGCAACTACTTTAAAAGTACAAGCTGCTTGGGGTGGAGGAATTTTCCTAGAGAATGCTCAAGCATACGTTAAAAGAGTTAACGATATGGCGGGAGGTAGTTT
>CAZKXT010000012.1:0-9137 GCA_964556965.1 uncultured Alphaproteobacteria bacterium
CTTTGACAAGAAAAATTTTTGAATCTGAAACTAACACCAAACTTCTCAACCAAATTGCCGATAAATTTAAATTAAATATATCCCCTAGAACAATTGAAGTTTATGATAACAGCCACATTCAAGGTGCATATTCGGTCGGAGCTTTAATCACTTTTGGATCAGAAGGATTTATAAAAAAACAATACAGAAAATTTAATATTAAAAACAACAAAATAAATCCGGGAGATGATTATGGAATGTTGGCAGAAGTATTTAATCGAAGATTCTCAAAAATTGCGAAACTTAAAAATCAAAATGACGTTATAACACCTGATTTGGTTATTATCGATGGAGGAAAAGGACAATATTCTGTTGGAAGAAGAATTTTGGATGAGTATGGTCTCCATGATATCCCAATAATCGCCGTTGCAAAGGGTAAAAACAGAAACAAGGGTGATGAAAATTTTATATATCAATCCAACAATTTTAAATTAAATAAAAGAGAACCTTTGTTATTTTTTCTTCAAAGATTGAGAGATGAAGCTCATAGATTCGCGGTAAGCAGCCATAGAATAAAAAGAAGCAGAAGTATATCAAAATCTTTGCTAGATGAAATAAACGGTATTGGGAAAACAAGAAAAAGAGCTTTGCTAAATTATTTTGGTTCTGCTAAAGCTGTGGAGTCAGCTAGCTTTGAAGATTTAAAAAATGTTGAAGGAATAGAAACTTCCGTAGCAAAAAAAATACATGATTTTTTTCACAATTAATAAATATATATGAAACTTAAAATACCTAATGTTTTAACTATAGGAAGAATCATTTTGGTTCCAATATTTATTTTTGCCTTTTATTTGCCTGGAAGTTTGGGAGATTGGATTCCTTTTTTTATATTTGCGCTAGCAAGTTTTACAGATTTTTTAGATGGTCTATTAGCCAGACTTTATAAGGAAGAATCAAAACTAGGTGAACTTTTGGACCCTATCGCAGATAAAATCATAGTCGCAAGCGCTTTAATACTTTTGGTAATGAATAATACAATTAATAATTATGAAGTGGTTGCTGCTATAATAATTTTAACAAGAGAAATATTAATTTCCGGATTGAGAGAGTTCTTGGCAAAAGTTCAAGTATCCATGCCTGTAAGCAGTTTGGCAAAGTTTAAAACATTCTTACAAATGCTTTCTATTGCGATTTTATTAACAGGTGAGAGTGGCAACAAATTAATTAACTTTGGAGATTACAATGCACATACGATTGGAATTATATTGTTGTGGATAGCAGCTTTTCTAACCATCTATACGGGATACGACTACGTCAGGAAAAAAATACATCACGCTATAGATTAAGATTTAGTATGCTTTTTTCTTACCAACGCTTGATAACTTTCGGACAAGTCTTTTATAACATTACAAACCTTAAAATTGTATTTATCTATTTGAGACACTGGAGTAATTTCTGCAGCCGTTCCAGTAAGAAAACAGCTTGTAAAATTTGACATCTCATCAGGTTTAAATTTTCTTTCGATAATTTTAATCCCTTTAGATTTTGCTATATCAATCACACACCTTCTTGTAATTCCATCTAAAAAAGAATCGGGAACTGGAGTATGGAGATTTCCTTCCTTATCCTTAAAAAATATATTAGCTCCAGTTGCTTCAGCAACATTTCCTTCATAATCTAACATTAGAGAATCCGTAAAACCTTTTTTTTCTGCTTCATGCTTAGATAGTGTGCATATCATATACAGTCCTGCGGCTTTTGTATCCCAAGGTATCGTATCAGGAGCAGGTCTTTTCCATTTAGATATGTCCAGCTTTATTCCTTGCAATTTTAATTTGGGATCAAAATATGAACCCCATTCCCATGTAGCAATAGCAACATGTGTTTTTGTTTTTTGTGCTGAAATTGCCATCATCTCACTGCCTCTCCAAACAAAAGGTCTTACATATCCATTTTGTACTTTTTGGATAGAAACTATTTCTTTGCATGCATTATTTATATCGTTTACAGAATAAGGAATTTTTATTCCAAGTTTTTTTGCTGAATAAAAAAGCCTTTCCGTATGCTCGTTAAGTTTAAATATCCCTCCGTCATAAACCCTTTCGCCCTCAAACACACAACTGGCATAATGCAAGCCGTGACTTAAAACATGTAGTTTTGCATCATTCCACAGCACTAAACTGCCGTTATACCAAATCTTACCTGTACGTTTATCAAACGGTATTAGATCCATTTTTTAATCTTATTAAATTGATTAATTTAAAGATTTATCCTTCTTAAAAAACTATCTATCTTGTATAAGTATGTCAATATAGCTGACCAATAAAATTATGAAAGACGCTTTATTTTTGAGAGATGAGCAAATTAAAGATATTATAGAATTAATTTTATTTGCTTATAGAGACACATTTTCAGATTCTAAAAATATTTTAAAAAAACACTCATATGGAACTGCCCATCACAAAGCTCTACATTTAATAGAAAAACATAAAGGAATATCGGTGAATGGCCTTCTAAGCAAATTAAAAGTAACCAAACAGAGCTTAAATAGAGTTCTGAAAGACTTGGAAAGAAAAAAAATTATTTATCTAAAAAAGGGAGAGGCAGATGCAAGACAAAGATTGATTTATTTAAATGAAATAGGTTTAAAATTATATGATGAAATTTTTTCTCTACAAAAAAGAAAAATATATAATGCTCTAAAATCTTCAGATGCTGATTCCGTAATGAAATTTAAAAATTTAATGGAGAAAATAACTTATGAATGAAAATTCTCATATTCTAATTGTGGACGACGATAACAGAATACGGGAGCTTATTAAAGAATACCTTGAAGAAAATGATTTTATCGTATCAACGGCAAACGATGCGGAAGAGGCCAGTGAAAAAATCAAACTTATAGATTTTGAAATAATTGTTTTAGATATTATGATGCCTGGAGAAAGTGGACTTGCATTGACAAAAAAATTAAGAAAAAATATATCAACTCCAATTATTTTATTGACTGCTAAGGGAGAAGTTGACGATCGAATTATAGGATTAGAAAGTGGAGCTGATGACTACTTAGTCAAACCTTTTAGCCCTAAAGAACTCTTGTTAAGGATTAATAATATATTAAAAAAAACCAAGGAGGAAACTTTAGAAGAAAAAATTAAAATTGGAGAAAATCTTCTTAATCTAAAAAAAATGATAGTAGAAAAAAATGGAAAAACAATAAAGCTAAATGGAACAGAAAAAAAACTTTTAGAAAAAATGATTTTTTCAAAAGGAAAAACTTTTTCAAGAGAAGAGATCGGAAAAATCATAAATATCTCAAAAGAACGCTCGGTTGATGTGATGATAACAAGGTTAAGACAAAAATTGGAGCATGACCCCAAAAACCCACAATACTTACAAACAGTGAGAGGATCTGGATATGTTCTTTGGATTGAATAAATATATTAAAAATTTACTACCCAAAAGACTCTTTTATAGATCGTTATTTATAATTATAACTCCTGTAATTTTATTACAAGTAATAATTTCTATAGTGTTTTTTGATAGCTTGTGGATCAAATCTAATAAAGAATTAACAAGAACAATGGTTGATGAAGTGCGGCTTATTTCGGATGTTTATAAAAATAATGACGAAAAAGAAATCGAAAGAATTAGCGGTCTATATAAAAATAATCTTGATTTTATTATAGCGTTTAATGAAAATGCCACTTTAAATTCTAAAAAGAAAGAAAGATGGTTTAGCCCAATTGATAGAAGTTTAAGAAGAGAATTGAAACTTTATTTTGGGAATTCCTTTTGGTTTGATACCACGTCCTATAAAAACTTAATTGAAATTCAAATATTAAATGAGAAAGGCGTACTGCAAGTATTATTTCCTAAAAATAAAATCGCTCCTTCGTCAGTAAGAATTTTTGCACTATGGATAACAATACCAGCAATTATATTAATTATTATTTCAATAATATTCATAAAAAATCAAACTAGACCAATTGCTAATTTGGCAAAAAACGCTGAAAAGTTTGGAAGAGGTGAGTTTATCGATGAATTTAGACCATCGGGTGCTTTAGAGATAAGACAGGCCGCGTATGAATTTGACAGGATGAGAAAAAGAATAACTAGACATTTGAATCAAAGATCTGAAATGTTGTCCGGAATAAGTCATGATTTGCGAACACCACTAACCAGACTCAAGCTTCAATTGGCCATGTTACAACAAAAAGATTTAGCTTCAAAAATGGAAAGCGATATTAATGAAATGGAAAAAATGTTGAATGAATATTTAGAATTCGCTAGTAACCAAAAAACAGAAAAAACTGAAACGATAGATACCAAAAAATTTGTACAAAATATTGTGTTAGACTATAAAAAAAATAAAATAAAAGTAAAATTATTAGAAAATGTAAAAATTAATGGAAGACATAATGCTCTTAAAAGATGTTTTGTGAATTTAATCAACAATGCTTTGTCCTATGGAAATGAGGTAGAAATTCAAATAGCCAAAACTGTGAGCAATGTAATGTTTTTAGTTGATGATGATGGCCCTGGAATCGAAGAAAAGGAAATGCTAAATGTATTCAAACCTTTCTATAGAATTGATAAAAGCAGAAATCAAAATAAATCAGGAGTGGGTCTCGGACTTTCAATTGCAAATGACATTATTAGATCTCATGGAGGACAAATCGCTCTTGAAAGATCTCCAAAAAATGGATTGAGAGTAAAGGTTCTTCTTCCTAATTAGTTAATTTTTCTTTTTTTTTGATTTCTTAATTTCTCTCTGCAAATTTTTTATTATTTTCTTCTGAACCTCAAATTCATCTCTTGAAACTAAGTTTAATTTGTTTATAACACTTTCCAGCTTAAACTGGACAAAATTATCGAATTCTCGCTTGAATTCTTTCGTTGAGGTTAAACCAACCTCAAAAAGTTTGCCTAATTTGTTCAAAAAATACTCGGAATTGCTCATAAGTAAAAATTTAATTTTATATAATTAAATTATCAAATTATAATAGTTATTAAAATGATAATTCATAATTTTGATCCAGTGTTGATAGATTTAGGATTCTTCCAAATCCGATGGTATGCTTTGGCCTATATAGCTGGAATCATAATTGGTTTAATTTATGCTAAAAAAATTGCTATTGCTACTAAAAGAAAAGTTTTCAAATACAATTTGAATCCTAATTTGGTAGACGATTTAATTTCATATTTAATAATCGGCATTATTCTTGGAGGAAGAATAGGTTATATTTTATTTTATAATCTAAACTATTTTATTGAAAACCCAATCAAAATATTTTTTATATGGGAAGGCGGAATGTCATTTCATGGTGGGCTTGCTGGGGTAACAATCCTAATGTTCTTCTTTTCAAAAAAAAACAGCGTTGGTTTATTTCCGCTAACTGATATCATTTCATGCGCCGCTCCTATTGGAATTTTTTTTGGTCGATTGGCAAATTTTATAAATGGTGAGCTTTATGGAAAAGTTACCACTTTGCCCTGGGGAGTAGTTTTTCCAAACGCAGGTGGTGAACCAAGACATCCTTCTCAAATTTATGAGGCCGGACTAGAAGGTATTTTGTTATTTCTTATAATGTATTTTTTGTTTGTAAAAAATAAACTTCTCGCAAAAACAGGAATTGCAACATTATTTTTTCTGACATTTTATTCTCTGTTTAGATTAATTTCTGAAAATTTTAGAGAACCAGATATTCATTTGGGTTATATTTTCTATTCACTTTCGTTAGGATCAATTTTAAGTTTAATTACAATTTTTATTGCTTTGATAATCTACTTTTCAAATATATATAAAAAATAATGTATTTTTCAAAAAAATTAAAAAAATTTAATACAATTAATCACTGCTTTTTTTCAAAAAAAAATGGTGTATCCAAAGGAATTTATAGTAGTTTGAATTGTGGTTTAGGATCCAAAGATAAAATAAAAAATATAAAAAAAAATATAAAAATAGTATGTAAATTTATAGGCTGCCAAGAAAACAAATTAATCACATTGCGACAGAAACACTCCAATAAAACAATTTATCTAACATCCGCCACTAAAATAAAATCTAAATTAATCGGGGATGGTATTGTGACCAAAGAAAGAGGCTTTGGTATTGGAATTTTAACCGCCGATTGTATACCCATCATGTTTTATGACTCTCAAAAAAAAATAATTGGATGTGCCCATGCGGGCTGGAAGGGAGCTTTCTCAGGAATAATTCAAAATACTATTCAAAAATTTGTAAAGCTGGGTTCAAAAAAGAAAGACATAGTTTGTGCAATAGGACCTTGCATAGCAAAAAAAAATTATACGGTTAAATCAAATTTTTACAATAAATTTATTAAAAAAAATAAAAAAAATAAAAAATTTTTTTCATACTCTAAAAATGACGAATACAAATTTGATCTTCGAAATTACGCTAATAATATTCTGAAAAACATGAATATTAAAAATATTGAAAATATACGCATTGATACTTTTTCTAGAAAAAAATCTTACTTCAGCTATAGAAGATCCTTACTTAATGGTGATAATGATTACGGAAGATGCATATCTATAATTTTTATGAAATAAACTTAATTTTTAGTTGAAAATAAAAAATAATGTCTTATATATATAGTACCTGATGAAAGTTCTTTCCGGAACAAGCAATATAAAACTTAGCAAAGACATAGCAAGACAACTCAAACTAAAATTAGTCAATTCACATATTAAAAGATTTGCGGACGGAGAAGTTTATATCGAAATTAATGAAAACATTAGAGGAAATAGTATTTTTGTAGTCCAATCAACTTCTAATCCAGCTAATGACAACTTAATGGAACTTTTAATTTGTGTTGATGCATTAAGAAGATCATCTGCCAAAAATATTACTGCTGTAATTCCCTATTTTGGTTATGCTAGACAAGATAGAAAAGTTGTTCCTAGAACCGCAATTTCTGCAAAGTTAGTTTCAAATTTAATTACGAATGCTGGAGTAAACCGAATATTAAGTGTAGATTTACACGCAGGACAAATTCAAGGGTTTTTTGATATCCCAGTAGATAATTTATTTGCTACACCTATTTTTGCAAGACATATTAAAAATAAAATGAAATTAAACAATTTAATTTGCGTTTCTCCAGATGTTGGCGGCGTCGAAAGAACAAGAGCACTTAGTAGAAGAATTAATACAAGTATAGCAATTATAGATAAAAGAAGACCAGCTCCAGGAAAATCTGAAGTGATGAATATTGTGGGAAACGTCAAAAATAAAAACTGTGTAATTGTAGATGACATAATAGATTCGGGTGGAACTATAGTAAATGCAGCGCAAGCTCTTAAAGACAAAGGAGCTAAAGATGTATACGTCTATATTACCCATGCCGTATTAAGTGGCGATGCGGTTGAGAAGATAGAGAAGTCAAAAATAAAAAAACTAATAACTACAGATACAATCGATAATTCTAAAAAAATCAAAGGAAGTAAAAAGATAGAAATTCTTTCAATTGCTCCAATGATCTCTGAGGCAATGAAAAGAATTGCAAACTCCACATCGGTTTCTAGTTTATTTAAATAATTAGCTTGCTTTTTTGTCTTTCTATTATAGATTACATTCTTTAAAAAATTTATGACACAACTAAAAGCAACTAAAAGAGAAATCTCCTCTTCGGGGAAACTAAACCTGCTGAGAACTGGCGGCATAATACCTGCGGTAATGTATGGCGGATCCAAAGGTAATGTAAATCTTAGTTTAAAAAAAATACATCTCAGAGATATAATAAATACTGAATCGTTTTTATCAAAGGTATTGGATTTGGACATTGATGGTAGTTCTGAAAAAGTTATTCCAAGAGACGTTATGCTTCACCCTCTGTCAAATGAACCAATACATATAGACTTTATGAGAGTCGTTAAAGGAACAAAAATTATTTTGGAAATTCCAGTAAAATTTATCAATAACGAAAAATCTCCAGGATTAAAAAAGGGAGGAGTGTTAAATATTGTTAGAAGAACTGTTGAGCTTAGATGTCCAGCAGAAAATATTCCGAATGAAATAGTTATAGATCTAGATAATACAGAGATTGGTACAAGTATAAAAATTTCTTCTGTAAAACTTCCTAGTGACGTAATACCGACTATTACTGATAGAGATTTCACTGTTGCCACTGTTGTTTCTCCAACAATTGTTGTGGAACCAGAAAAAACAGCCGAAGAAACACCTGAGGGTGAGGCTGCTGCAGCCGGAGAAGAAGGTGCTGCTCCCGCTGAAGGAGGAGCTGCCGCTGAAGGAGCTGAAGAAAAAACTGATGATAAAAAAGCTGCTAAACCTGCTGGCAAATCAGATGATAAAAAATCTGCCAAACCTGCAGAAGACAAAGGCAAGGCGCCTTCCAAAAAACCAGAAAAAAAATAAATAGGATAATAAATAAATGCTTCTTTTAGTTGGCTTAGGAAATCCTAGTCCGAATAATGACAATAATAGACACAATGTGGGTTTCAAAGTAATTGATGTAATAAACAAAAAATTTGGTTTATCTAAACAAAAACCTAAATTTAAAGGCCTTTTAACAACTGGTTCTATTAATAATAAAAAAGTATATGCGATTAAACCTCTCACTTTTATGAATAACTCAGGAACATGCATAAGAGAATTGGTTGAATATTTTAAAATTGATTCAAACGATGTTTTCGTTTTTCACGATGATTTAGACATTAATATTGGAAAAATAAAAGTAAAATTTGGAGGCAGCAGTGCTGGACATAACGGAATCGAGTCTATAGATAAAAATATTGGAAAAGAATATTCTAGGATAAGGGTGGGCATTGGTCATCCCGGCAACAAAGATTTAGTATCCAAACATGTTTTGGAAGATTTTACTGAAGATGAAAACCAACAAATGAGTAAAGCTATCGAAAATATTGGAACATCATTGTCTATTCTTCTTGAAAAAAAATTAGATCTTTTCTCAAGTAAAGTTAATGAAGAAAAAAAATGAGCTTAAAGTGTGGCATAGTTGGTTTGCCTAACGTTGGTAAATCGACCCTATTTAATGCTTTAACTTCCTCAAAAAAAGCCCAGGCAGAAAATTTTCCTTTTTGCACAATCGATCCAAATATTGGAATTGTTTCTGTTCCAGACGAAAGATTAACTAAAATCTCAAAAATATCAAAATCCG
>CAZKXT010000013.1:0-8983 GCA_964556965.1 uncultured Alphaproteobacteria bacterium
CTGACAGAAATTATGAAGATGATGGAAATTTAGTTTCAAGATCAAAAAAAAATGCCCTGATAACTGACCCCGAAATTGCAAAAAAACATGTTATTAAAATGGTAAATAACCAAGCATTAAATTGTTTTTCGGGAAAACAAATACCTTGTGAAATAGATTCGATTTGTGTTCATGGCGATGGACCAACTGCGGTAAATACTTCGAAAATAATTAAGAATGGTCTTTTACAAAACAACATCTCTCTATTACCATTAAACAAAATGAAAAAATTCTCTTAATGAGTTCTGTTGAAAAAGATTTTTATAAAATATTCAAACCTCAATTAACTCCAAAAAAAATGTTGGCTTTGGGTGTGTTTGGAGGTTCATATTTTGGAAATAAAGTAAAAGAATATCCAAAATCTTGGTTCATTAAAGCCAAACTAAGCAAAAAATTTGATGTAAACCAAAATCGTTTCAAAGTTAAATCTGGTTTATCTAAAAAAGAATGGATTAAAAAAGGATGGATTTTTAAGGAAGATCCTTTGGGATGGTTCCAGTGGTATTGTCGATTTGTCAATGGTAGACGAATTCCTCGTATTGATCGAATTCAAATTAAAAGATGGAAAGCTTTTGGCGATAGACATATTCCAGCAATAAAAAAAAATTGTGATCCTGGAGATATTTTTTGCAGAAGAAAACAAAGACAGGCCATTTTGCAATGGGCCTATAGCCCTTTTATTTAAATAGTAAAAGTTTTGACGATCCAGTTAAAGCAAAAAGTTTATTTTCGCTAATAATTAAATCTGTTAAGAACGATTCAGAAATTTTAAATAATTTTTTTATTTCTCCCGTTCTTCCAGAAACCACTATTATATAACCATTGTTTGTTGTTGAATAAAGATTTCCGGAACCCATTATTAATCCGGTGGTTTGCATTTTTTTTAATTTCCTTTTTCCAAAATTCTTAAATAAATTTCTTGACCAAATAGTTTTTCCAGTATTTTTATCCAGACATAAAAGATGACCTACTTCATTCTGAATAAAAATATATTTTCCACTTATAACTGGTCTAATATATGTTCCAAAATTTTTCTGCCAAATACCAGTTCCATTAATTAAGTTAATAGCGATACTTCTGTAAATGTTGGAATAGTATAAAATTTCATTTTCAACAACCAAATCAGAGTTTTTTAAAAAATCTTCTCTTTCACCTTTCAAAAGACGAACGGCAGAAATAGTCCATAATACATTTTTGTTTTTAGTATCAATATTAACTATATTTCCAGAAGAAGTAGTGTATGCGATAGAGTTTGCTCCAGTTGCGACAACGCTATTGAAAAATCCAGATTTTAGCAAAGAAACTTGAGATTCCAAACTCCAATCGAGACTCCCGTCCTCTAAGTTGATTAGAAGAAAACTATCATCTTGATCCACTAAAACAATTTTGTTGTTTATTATTTTTATTTTAGAGTTAAAAAATTTACCATAATTTTTTATCCAAACAATTTCTCCGCTTTCTGAATCTAAACTATACAAATTTCCTAAATTATCAGCACAATAAATATTACCTTCGTAAAATAAGTAAGAGATTTTTTTATGGATTCTTTTATAAATTTTTTTATCTTTTGTTTTATAAATATTCGAATGCCATATTAATTCTCCTTCATCGGTTAAATTAAATATGCTTCCATTATTATCTGAAAATAAAATATTATTTTGAAAATGAATAGGAGACGAATAAGTATTCAATAGTTTTTTTCTATTCTTTCCAATTTTTCTTTTAAAGAAAAAATTTAAATCTCCTTCAAATTTTAAATTTTTAATCAAATTACTATTATTCAAGCTGGGCATTGACCAGTTTGTATTATTTATTGGAACATCTATTGATATTTCTTGCGTAGAACTAATTTCTTTAAATTTCTTTTTTCCGGTACTTGAATATAAAGTGGTTTTGCCTAACGTTTTTAATTCATCTTGCTTGTCTAGTGTTTTGTGTTTTGTCCAAAAATCAGATTGACTATGAAAAGAACATGCAAATAACAAAAATATAAATATTAGATAATTTTTGTTAATTTTGAACATTAGTTAATTTTTTTAAACGCAATTCCGCTTCTGTTTTTATTATAGTATTTTGAGAATCTTCATCCAAAATTCTTTGGTAAAACTCTTTTGACTTATCAAATTTTTCTTTTGCAAAGTAGTAATCGCCTAAAAAAAGTAATGCGTGACTCTTCCACATTCCCTTATTGTTGATTATTTGGTTCATTGAAAGCAATAATTGATTTTCATCTATGGATTCCGATAAAAGTAAATTTTTCTTATAAATCAAAAGATCTCTCAGCTCTTCTTGCCCATCGTACCTTTTAATTATTATATCAAAAAAACTCTCGATTTTTTTTAGGTCATTTTCTAATTTTATAATTTGGTAAAGAGACAATATCGCGTATGGTGACTTGTGCTCTAAAATAATACTTTTAAACACTTTGTGCGCATCATCATTTTTTTTATTTTCTAATAAAATAGATCCATAAAAATAACTTGCGGCAACTTTTTGATTTTTACTCTCATTATATTTATTGAAAACAAAATACGAACCCCCTAACAAAAGCAATAGTGCAAAAAATAAAATAACCTTCTTTTTGTGAGTTTGAAAAAAGTTAATTATATTCTGTCTTTGAACACTCTCTTTTATTTCTATTATATCTTCATCCATGTGAGTCTATTTATAAGAATTTTTTGCTCTAGGAAACTTACCATTTTTGACATCGGAACAATATTTTTTAACACTATTTTCAATTATTTTTTGGATATTTGAATATTTTTTTACAAATCTAGGGTAAAATCCGCTTAGACCTATCATGTCGTCTATTACCAAAATTTGACCATCGCAATTTTTTGAAGATCCAATTCCTATTGTTGGAATTTTTACAGTTCTAGTAATTTCTTTTGCAACTTGAGGAGTTATACATTCTAAAACCATTGAAAATGCGCCAGCTCTTTCTAATGCTCTTGCATCATTTAACAATTTTTTCTTTTCTGTTTTATTTTTTCCGGCAATAAAAAATTTACTTTTTTGAGGCAGATAACCTATATGTCCCATAACCGGTATATTTTTTTTCACTAAATAATTAACAATTTTAGAAATTTTTTTTCCTCCTTCAAGTTTTACACCATCACATTTTGTTTTTTTTATAATTTTATTTGCGTTAGCATAAGCATCAAATTTGTTTTGATATGTTTTATAAGGCATGTCCACTAATACTAAATTTTTCTTTGCTCCTAATTTAACACTTCTGGAATGTGCAATCATCATGTCCAACGTCACCTCTCTCGTTGATTTCATTCCATAGTAAACCGTACCAACTGAATCTCCGACTAATATAAGATCGCAATAGCGATTAAGAATTTTTGATATAGGAAATGTGTACGAAGTTAAACTAACAATTTTCCTTTTACCCTTCAGAAAAATAATTTTTTTAATTTTTTTGTTTTTCATTCTTGCTCAATCGTGCTTGGTGGTTTTGATGTTATATCATAAACAACTCTATTTATGCCAGGAACTGAATTGACTATTTGATTTGAAACCTTCCCTAAGAAATCCCCTGTGAATTTATAAAAATCAGCCGTCATTCCATCTTCTGAAATAACTGCTCTTAGTAAACAGGTAAACTCGTAAGTTCTTTTATCACCCATTACTCCAACGGTTTTATGAGGAAGCAAAGCGGCATAGGCTTGCCAAATTTTATCATATAATTTTTCTTTTTTTAGCTCTCTCATAAATATTTCATCAGCGTTTTGTAAAATTTTTATTTTTTCTTTATTCACTTCTCCAATTATTCTAATTGCCAAGCCAGGCCCAGGAAAAGGATGCCTTTTCAAAATTACAGGGTCAAGATTAAGTTGTTTGCCTAATTTTCTAACTTCATCCTTATAAAAACTTTTTAATGGTTCAATTAATTTAAATTTCATTTTTTTAGGAAGCCCTCCAACATTATGATGTGATTTAATTTTAGATGAGCCTCCGCCTGTTTGAGATTTGCTTTCGATCAAATCTGGATATAAGGTGCCTTGGGCCAGAAAATTCACATTTTTTATTTTTTTTGCATTTTGTTCAAATATTTTTATGAATAATCTTCCAATTATTTTTCTCTTCCTTTCAGGATCCGAAACATTTTTTAGTCGGTTGTAGAATGTTTTTTTAGCATCAATATGGATCAGTTTTAATTTGGATTTCTTTCTAAAAAAATTGATAATACTTTCTGGTTCGTTTTTTCTTAACAAACCTGTATCCACAAAAATACAAATCAAATTTTTCCCAATGGCTTTTTTTAACAGCAAGGCGGTAACGGCACTGTCGACTCCTCCAGAAAGACCACAAATTATTTTTTGATTTTTTAAACTAAATTTTAAGCTATCAATAATTAATTTTTTTTGAATTTTCAAATTCCAACTTTTTTTTGCTTTGCAAATTTTCAAAACAAAATTTTTTAATAAAATTTTTCCATTTTTGGTATGACTGACCTCTGGATGGAATTGAATTCCATAAATTCTTTTTTTTTTATTTTGAATAACTGCATTTTTTGAGTGCTGAGTGTAAGCAATTCTGTCAAAGCCGCTGGGTATTGCAGAAACAATATCTTGATGACTCATCCAAACTGAATTATTTCTCGAATTTGAAAAAAAATTATCTATTAATAAACTTTTTTTATGTTTAATTAATTTAGCAAATCCAAATTCTCTCTTTGTGGAACTTTTTATTTTTCCTCCTAATTTTTTGGAAATTAGTTGATGTCCATAACAAATTCCAAGGATAGGAATATTGAGGTTAAAAAAATTAAAACCTATTTTGGGTGACCCCAATTTATTAACATCGGAAGGGCCCCCAGATAAAATAATTCCTTTTATATTTTTATTAAATTTAAATGTTCTGATTTTTGAATGATTTACAATTTCAGAATAAATATTTAATTCTCTTATCCTGCGAGCTATAAGCTGAGTAAATTGAGATCCAAAATCAAAAATTACGATTGTGTCTTTTGTCGACATTTTAGTTTTTTTCTAAACTTAAATCACTGACTCTAGACTTGAAATTTTCTAACTTAGAACAATGTTTTTGACATACAAGTTTTAGTTTTTCTATTAATTCATTAGATTGATTGATGTCTGACTGTTTAATTCTTAAATCTATTTGCATTACTAATGCCTCTTCATTGGCGGGATCCAAATCTAAAGCTATATTTAAATATTTCTCATACTCTATTTCGTTTTCTTCATAATTAAAAATTTTAGCTAAATAAATATAAGCATTAACATCTTGGGGACTAAAAATAATACTTTGGTATAAACTTAACTTCGATTTATCATATTTTTTTGAATTAAAAAATTTCTTACCCTCTTCAAAATGTTTGTTGCTCGCAAAAGTAGCTGAGGCCATTAAACTAAAAAATAATACAAACACAATTTTTTTCATTTATATTTCGACATTATGCACCAAACTTTCATAAAATCCAGCTTTGGTGATTTTAATAAATTTTCCCTTAAGATATATTTCTCTAAGTTTTTTTGCACCTAAATAACCCATAGAAGATTTCAATCCACCATTTAATTGATATAAAATATTTTTAACTGGGCCCTTGTATAACACTCGGCCCTCAACTCCTTCGGGAATAAATTTTGATTTATCTTTATGATTTTTCTGAAAATATCTACCCGCTGACCCTTGCATCATTGCTCCGATTGATCCCATGCCTCTAAATTTTTTATATGATTTTCCTTTTTGTCTAAAAATCTTTCCTGGAGTTTCTGCTGAACCTGCAAGTAACGATCCAATCATAACCGCATCTGCGCCAGCCGCAAATGCTTTTGCTAAATCACCCGAAAACTTTATGCCTCCATCTGAAATAATTGTAGTTTTATAATTTTTAATACTTTTCTTTACTGAAAGAATTGCGCTTAATTGAGGAACTCCAATCCCTGAAATAATTCTAGTTGTGCAGATGGAGCCAGGCCCTATTCCAACCTTAACCATATCAGCGCCAACATCAGCTAGTGCTTTGGCGGCTTCTCCGGTAGCAATATTTCCTCCACAAATATTTACATGTTTAAATCTTTTTTTTAACTCTTTAATCGTCATAATAACCTTTTTTGAATGTCCGTGCGCAGTGTCTATAACAATCAGATCAACTTTTGATTCTAATAATTTCTCCACTCTCTCAAAATCATTCACTCCACATGCCGCGCCTACCATTAATTTTTTTCTTTTGATTTTTAAAACTTGTTCAGCTTGTTTTTTGGAAGACATATTTCTATGAATTACCCCCAGCCCTCCTTCTGAAGCCATGGCCAGAGCCATTTTGTACTCTGTAACCGTGTCCATGGCAGAAGAAAGTATTGGAATATTGATTTTAATTTTTTTTGAAAGTTTAACTGAGGTATCCGTTTCGGAGGGAAGTATAGCCGAATAACTCGGTATTAATGTAACATCATCAAAAGTTAAAGCCTCAGCGATTCCCATAGATAATTATATTAAATTTTTGAAAAAATAAAAGTTAATTAATTAATTTTTTACAAATAATATAACTTTCTTTTGAATAACTTTTGCTAGAATCTGGTTTAAAAATATGAAATTCATCAAATAATTTGCTGGCTTCCAGTTTAATTTCTAAAAAAATCTCGCCCATAAAAAATTTTGATACAAAATAACCTTTTTTATTGAGAATTTTCGCAGCAAACCTCATGCTTTCCAAGCATAAACTTCCTGTTCTAAAAGAATCTAGGTTTTTATTTCCTGTGGTATTGCTTGCCATGTCAGAAAAAACTCCTTCGATTCTTCCATCAAAAATTGATAAAATTTTTTTTTGACATTCACTATCTGTAAAATCACCTTGAATAAAAATATTATTTTTAATTTTATCCATAGGTTTAAGATCTACTGATATTACCTTTCCATTGACAAGTTTTTCAGTCAACACTTGCGACCAGCCGCCGGGTGAAGATCCTAAATCTAAAACATGATCTTTTTTATTATTTAATAAACTAAATTTTTTAATTATTTCAATTAATTTATAAGCAGATCTTGATCTGTATCCGCTCATTTTAGATTTTATGAAAAAAACATCTCTTCTTTGATTCTGAAGCCAAGTTTTTGAAGATTTGTTTTTTTTCAATTTTTATTTTGAACTGATTTAAAGAACATCGCTGCTTTGATCTTCTTCTTGATAGCTTTGAATGTCTTTATTTTTGTTTTTAGCTTTAGTGTTTAAATAATGAAAACAGCTAATAGGAATTGATAATAAATACACAACCCCAGAAAAAAATAAAGTTTCAAATGTAAATGCAATTAAAAATCCAAAAAAAATAGAAATACCTAACAATAAAAATACTGTTGTGCTTCTAGGAATAACAATTTTTTTTAACGAATAAGTTGGAAGTTTGCTAACCATCAAAACAGATACTACAAAAATTAAACCAGCGGATACTAAAGTTTGATTAGGGATGGTAAAAAAATTACCCAAACTAATTACAATTGGAAGTAAAACTATACCCGCGCCAGCTGGTGATGGAACGCCTTCAAAAAAATTTATTTTCCATGAATCGGTTGATTCAGAACTAGAAATATTAAACCTGGCCAACCTGAGAGCACAACAAACAGTATAAATTAAAACTAACATCCAGCCTATTTTCCCTAATTGATTTAACGTCCAAAAGTAAAGTATTAAACCAGGGGCAACGCCAAAACTTATAACATCTGTAAGCGAGTCCAACTCTTTTCCAACTTTCGATGTTCCTCTAATCAACCTAGCTATTCTTCCATCCAATCCGTCAAATATTGCAGCAAAAGTTATTGCAATAATTGCCAAATCAAATCTGGAATCTAGAGCAAATTTTATTGAACACAATCCAATACATACTCCAATAAGAGTTATGGTATTTGGTAGTAACGATCTTTGACTATTAGCCAAAACTAATTTTATATTTTTTTTATTTTCCATTTTCTACAGCAATTAAAGTTTCTCCAGAGATTGAATTTTGTTGTTCTTGAACAAGAATTTTTTTGTTACTAAAATATAAATCCACCCTGCTTCCAAATCTAATCATGCCAATTCTTTCGCCTTGTTTGAGAGTTTGTGCTTTTTTTAGATCACAAACTATACGTCTCGCGATCAACCCTGCTATCTGCACAACAATTACTTCCTCATTTTTTTCGTCTTTAATTTTTAGGTAATTGCGTTCATTTTCCTCACTTGATTTATCAAGAGTAGCATTAAAAAATTTTCCAGGAACATAAGATATTTCTTCTATTATTCCACTTGTAGGAATTCTGTTTACATGACAATCAAAAACATTCATAAAAATACTTACTCTGGTATATTTTTTGTCTTGTAATCCTAACTCTTTGGGGCCATTAGTTTCAACTATTTTCGTTATAATTCCGCTAGCTGGACTTACTAAATATCTGTTGTCGTTAATAATGGCTCTATCTGGATCTCTAAAAAAATAATAAACCCATATAGAGAAGAGTACCCCAACTATTCCCAAAAATTTTGAAAATAGAATCAAGAAGAAAGATAAAATTAAGCTTATGGCTATAAATTTATAACCTTCTTTGTGTATTTTTGGCAAAAGTTGATCTAACATAATACAAATTGATAGTAATAGTTTAATATGTATATAGAGTAGTAGAACTCAATATGAAAGACTAAATTGTGCCTAAAATTAAAGTAAAAAACCCAATAGTAGAAATGGATGGTGATGAAATGACCAGAATAATCTGGAATTTTATCAAAACAAAACTCATTCTTCCTTATCTGGATATTGATATTAAATATTATGATTTGGGTATAAAAAACAGAGATAAAACATCTGATCAAGTAACAGTAGATTCTGCCAATGCCATCAAAAAATTTGGAGTAGGTGTAAAATGCGCAACAATCACTCCTGACGAAAAGCGAGTACAAGAATTTAATTTAAAAAAAATGTGGAGATCCCCTAATGGAACAATA
>CAZKXT010000014.1:0-3184 GCA_964556965.1 uncultured Alphaproteobacteria bacterium
ATTTTCTTTCTTGGTTTGACTTGATAACTGACTTAATTACAGACAGGTTAACATTAAACTTATCGCCCGTATAGGTTATTGCTTTTGTATCTTTTGGAAAACAAGAGCCACCATAAGCAGGTCCTGCCCTTAAAAATCTGCTTCCTATTCTTTGATCCATTCCCATTCCAATAGATATATCCTCAATATCGATTCCTGTTTTTTCACACAAATTAGCTAGCTCATTAATAAAAGTTATTTTTGTCGCAAGAAATGCATTGGAAGCATATTTGATTAGCTCGGCTCCTCTTCTGTTTGTCGTAAAAAATTTAGCTCCTTTTTTTATTAAAGGTTCATATAAATTTTGAATTTTTTTAAAAATTTTTTTATTATTTGAACCGATCACTATTCTATCAGGAAATCTAAAATCTCTTATCGCCTCCCCTTCTCTTAAAAATTCAGGATTTGAAATAACTTCAAATAATTTTCTTTTAGATTTTTTTAAAATAATTTTCTCAACCATATCTCCTGTGGTAATAGGAACCGTTGATTTGTTTATAATTATTTTAAATTTATTTATGTTTTTGCTAATTTGTTTAGCCACATCAAATACATGTTTTAAGTTTGCTGAATTGCTTTTTTTCGAAACTGGCGTTCCTACACAAATAAAAATTATATCTGATTTTTTTACAGCATTAGATAAATTAGTTGTGAACTTTAATCTTCCAGCAATAAAATTTTTATTAATAAGCTCTTTCAATCCAGGTTCATATATGGGAATTTGTTTTTTGTTAAGCATGTTGATTTTGTTTTTATTTTTATCAACACAAAAAACATTGTTACCCAAATCTGCAAAACAAGCACCGCTGACCAATCCGACATAACCTGTTCCTATTATAGAAATTTTCATAGTTTTAATTTAGAAATTTCAAGCGAAGATTTTATATAACCGTTCATAGTTCCACAATCTATATATTTTCCTGAAAAAATATGTCCCATAAATTTATATCTATCTTTTATCAATTTTCTTATACCGTCAGTGATATGAACTTCGCCGCCTTGACCTGGTTTTTGTTTTCTTAATATTTGAAATAAATTTTTTGGTAATATATATCGACCTATCACTGCATAATTAGATGGTGCCTTTTTCATGCTAGGTTTCTCTACAACATCTTTTATATGAAAATTATTTTTTTTAAATCTTTTTATTTTAAAAATTCCCCATCTTGACACGTCTTTTTTTAATACTTTTTTAGATGCGATGATAGATGATTTGTATTTTTTATGAAGCCTAATCATTTCTTTAGAACAATTTTTTTTAATTATCAAATCGTCTGGTAATAAAAATAAAAAATAATTTCCCTTAACCAGTTTTTCGCATTTTAATAACGCATCACCTGTGCCTTTTGGTTTGTTTTGATAAACAAATTTGATCATTTTTTTATATTTTTTAATTTTTGCAAATTCAGATTTTAATCTTTTGTCTTTACTTTTCTTTTTAATTATTTTATTAAAAAAATTATCATTAAAAAAATATTTTTTAATTATTTTTTTTTTATTAGAAATAATAAAAATAAATTCTTTAATGCCAGCCTCAATACATTCATCTAGTATATACTCGATTCCCGCTCTTCCATTTATTGGGAGCAGTTCTTTTGGTATAACACTTGTTAGTGGTAATAGTCTTGTTCCTAATCCGGCTAGTGGTATTATGGCTTGTTTAATCATTTTTATCTTTTACATATAATAGCTAAAATTTACAAATGAAAATATTTTTTAACAAGAAAAGACTTATAAAAGAAATTCAAAACATAAAGAATTTAGGATTTGTCCCAACAATGGGCTCTATACATAAAGGACACCTATCTTTAATAAAAAAAAGTAAAAAATTAAGTAGTAAAACGATAGTCAGTATATTTATAAATAAACCTCAATTTAATAACAAAACTGATTTTAGAAAATATCCAAGATCAATAAAAAAAGACATCCATTTATTAAAAAAAATCAAAGTTGATTATCTATACTTGCCATCTGCTAAAGAAATTTATCCGCACGGAAGAAATAAAAATATAAAAATAAGCAAATGGAAAAGAATATTGTGTGGAAAAAATAGAAAAGGTCATTTTGAAGCGGTAGTTGATGTTGTGGATAGATTTATCAAAATAATCAAACCAGATAAAATTTATTTAGGTGAAAAAGATTTTCAACAATTTGTTATCATTCGAGAATTTATAATCAAAAATAAAATTAGAACTAAACCGATTATTTGCCCCACTATAAGAGAAAAGAATGGGATCGCATTTTCATCTAGAAATTTTCTTCTTAACAAAAAAGAAAGGAATATTGCCTCTAATGTTTATAAAATTATAAGTAAAAATAAAAATAAAATAATTAAAAGTATTTTTCATATCAAAAAAATTAAAAATATTTTGATGTTCACGGGAATCAAAAAAATTGATTATCTTGAGGTTTTAGATGTTAGAAAAATTTTAAATAAAAAAACAAAAAAAAAGAAATTTAAAATATTTTTAGCCTATTATATTAAAAAAATTAGATTAATAGATAATTTTTAACCATAAAAAAAATAAGCGCCCAATCCTAAAAATGAAAGAAAACCTATAACATCGGTGATTGTTGTTACAAATACACTTGATGCTATGGCCGGATCAATATTAAATTTTTTTAAAGTTATAGGGACCAGTATTCCAAAAAGTCCTGCTACAATCATGTTTAAAATCATTGCTGCTGAAATTAAAATTGTAAGATTCATGTCTTTGAACCAAAGATGAACGATGGCTCCGGTAATAAAAGCAAATATAATTCCATTAAAAACTCCAATTATAAATTCTTTTGTAATTATATTATTAATATTACTAGACGAAATTTCTTTAGAAGCTATCGCTCTTATTGTTACTGCTAACGTTTGCATTCCCGCATTGCCACCCATTGATGCAACAATTGGCATTAAAAATGCTAGAGCAACCATTTGTTCTATTGTTGCTCCAAAAATACTGATCACCCAAGTCGCAATTAATGCTGTGATAAGATTAAGTAAAAGCCAAGTGAATCTTCTTTTTGTTTTTTTTAACACCGTGTCAGTAATTTCTTCATCACCCACTCCAGCTAGTCTTAACACGTCTTCTTCTGCTTCTTCTTTTAGAACTGTAAAAACGTCATCCCCGGTTATCATTCCTACTAGTTTATT